>DATFJG010000184.1:0-38848 GCA_035269305.1 Clostridia bacterium | reverse complement strand
TTTTCTTACAAGAACACCATTTTTATACAATGCCCAATAACCATGTATTGTACCAGCGGCATTTTTATCATAAATTCGACAATCATACTCCTTTATTGCTTTAGTATCTTTGTCAAAACGAACGGTCACCTCATAGCGCAGACCCCCTTCAGGTCGATTAAAAATTTCAGTAGTACTCGCATAGGCAATGGAACCATCAGGTTTATAATTTGCATAAACCATCGTTATATGCTCATTATCACCTTCAACAACTTCATAACTTCTTCTAGTAATCTTATCATCATTATCGTATTGTTCACGTGGCGGAACATCTAGTACTGCTTTTCCAAAAACTTTAGACATAATTGAATCTAAAGAATCATTACCCGTTAAATCAATGATCCCTTCAGGAGTAGCCTTTGGTATGTAAATTCTAGAATTCACATTTGAAGTTTTAGTCTCGTTTATCATTACTTCTGTTTCGATTTCTTCTACTACTGCCTCTGTTTCAAACCCTATTGCATTTAACATCTGAATAAGGTTATTTCGATTAATTTTTATATTTTTACTGTTTTGAGAACCATTGACCCAATCAGTAAATTTATTAACCATATCATTTGCAGAGCCATTTAGAAACTTCGTAACAAAAGCACTCTTCTTGCTACCTAAAACTTCTGCTAGATCATTGTTGAGTATTTGACTAAGATTTTCATATGTTTCTGGCTTCATGAGGCCTTTGTTTTCTTTTAATACATCAGCAAATTTATTTATAATACCATTATAAACAGTATCGCCGCCAAGACTCGGTGCTAAATTTACAAATAAATTTCCTAAAACTGCATTATCACTGCTTTGAGATTTTTTGATTTTCTGAATAATTTCTTCTCTTAGTTCTTTAGAGATTATCTCTTTTTCCAGGGACTTCACATTTTTATTAATTGCGTTAGTATCTATTTTTATATCTTGGAGTTCTGGGATATTATCAGCATAGGCAGGAAACGAAGTGCCTTTGCTTGAAGAAATCATATTGTCAAGGGCCTGAGTATTAGGCGCTTGAGATGACTCTTTTGCAGCTATATCTTTTTTTATTTTTTGATTTATAATCATATTCATGATGGCATCACTTATATCGTCATCATTTAATTCACTGCCACTGGACACTTTAAACTCTAGTTCTTCCATCATTTTTAATATTGCAATGGCTTTAGAATTTGTTTTTATATCACTAGCATAGGATACAGAACCAAAGGGCCAAGAAAACAAGCCTGTTTTACTATTGGTTTCTAATGCTGTTCCAGGTGCTTCAATAAGATACTCAGGGCGATACTCTTTATTCTTAACAAAGAGTGTCTTGAGAGCCTCAGTATTTTCTGTTGCTTCAAGAGCATTAAGCTTAGTCCAAACTTCATCCTCCATTTTCTTTTTATAGTAATAATCACTACTAGCAATATGTGCATACATACTTCCCATGATAATGTAAGAACGCTCTACTTTGAGCATCTCAGGAACGACATATGTTTCAAAAATTTCATGGGTATCTTTTCTTATGCTATCAGCATATTCAATATTTGAGTTTTCTACTACTTGGTTAGCAATATACTCAGACGTATTAATTAGAAATAAAATATACTCACTTGTTTTTTGATGTAAAGTCATAGTTTTCTCAAAAATTTCACCATCTATAGCTGCCTTATTAATATTATTTTTTTCATAGCCTTCGATGATCTCAAAGTAACCATTAATCTGAAGTGATAACCCATCAATAACTGTATTATATAAAAGCATGTTATCTACAATTACTTGAAAATTCTCATCATAATCTCTGCTAAAATTATTGACTTCATCAATAAAAGAAAGTACTTTTTCTTCGTAAAGACTTATACCGCTAAAATAAAGCTCAGTACTGCCTTCGGCAACTTCTATAATCTGATTATTAAAAATATTTACTGCTTCATTTCTCAATACGTTATATTCATTATCAAGATAGTCATTATAAAAAAAACCACCTATTAGAGTGTTAAAAAGAGAAGCTTCACTTTTTGTTGGTTCTCTATTTTCTATTTCTTCTTCAATTACTGTTGGCTCTGGGGTTTCTGTTGTTTCTAATACCTCATTCTCTTGGTTTTCAGGTTGTGTTGATATTTCACTAGGTATTTCTTCTACAATCACAGGTTCAACTTTTTTATCGCTACAACTCACACTTAATAGAACAATAATCAATAAAATAAAAACAGTCTTAATATACTTACCTTTCATATTACCCTCCGATACATAATCCCTTACTGTCAATAGTTTTAGCTTGTTACACTAATAACAATTGCAGCCTTTAATTTTTCACTTATATATTCACTCCAACCTGTTTTTTTGATAATATATCCTAAAAAAGGAAGGTGTTTTTAATAATATTATCTAATTAAATAGTTTAATTAGCCTAATATTGGTGTAAATATAAAATCATAAACACAGATAGATATAGAGTTTATAACTAAAATAACCTAAGGATGTATCAACTAACGCCGAAACATGGTCAACGCTAAAATCAAGGAGTCTAAAATTTAGTTGTTAACTGATTCTAATTGCCTTGATAACTTTTGACTGTAACAATATTCTTATATGAGAGAACTATTTTTTGATTAAAGGAAAGTTATATTTTGAATTATTAAAAAGTAAGAGATGATAAATTATTTGTGAAATCACAATTACTTTACTAAATAACTTTAGCATATACGGTTTTTATTGCTAAACATGATTTGCAAAGTATTTATACCTTTAATTATTAATGACTAAACATTTTTATAAATTTAAATTTTACATTAAAATATATTATTTAGATCTGTTGGCTGATATTACTTTTATTTTTTCCTAATATCAGTCACCTTACTTACGAGATAAACTATAAGTAAATCGGCCTACTAGATTATCATTCTTCATTTTAAGCTAAGCATTATATTTTTCAAGCAGTCAAATTTATTTTTTTCGTCTCATCTGTTATCTACTAGCTTAAATATCACTGCCGAAATAAATTTGCTAATCCAATTTTAGATAAAAAATAACATAGTTTTATGTATAGAATTATCTCCTCATACTAATAAATACATATTTTTTTAATCATCATACTTAGATAAATGTTTAAAAAATATTGCATCTTCTTTTACTAAATGACCTATAATGACATCATGAACTAAAAATGAAAATAATTCTATTAAAGTGATTCTATTCTTTTTCGTGTGTTGAAAGATTTGGTCGCCTTGACTTAATATCTCATCATGTCTTTTTTTATGCGCCTCTAAATTATGATATCTAACTTTCTCTAAAATTTCTATTTCTTCTCTGAAATGGCTTCTTAGCTCATGAAAGAAAGACTCTATGTTATTAATGATGTTATCTGAAGCACTTCTACTTAGAGATTTTTCAATAATATTATTACACATTAGAAAGAGTTTTTTATGCTCTTGATCAATTTTATAATTTCCACTAGACCATTTTTCACTCCATTCTATTTTAAGTAAGATATCGTTTTCTAACTTTTTATCATAATATGAAACCTTATTTTTTCCAGTATTTTTAGATTTATATAATGCTTTATCTGTACGTAAAAACCATGACTCTAAATACTCATTTTCTACCCATTGGGAACAGCCCATACTAATTGTTACTTTCAAAGATTTACATATTTCACAATTTTCGACTTTATATCTGATGCGCTCTGCAATAATTTTAACTTTTGATAAATCGGTTTCTGGCATTAAAATTATAAATTCATCACCACCCCACCTTGCGAAAACATCTTCTTTCCTAATCGTAGCATTCACAATTTTAACTATAGCTAATAGAACTTTATCACCTATTAAATGCCCATATCTATCGTTTACTCTTTTAAAATGATCTAGATCAAAATACAACATTGATAAGGGATAATTATTTCTCTTCGCATGATAAAATGCCTCTTTTGCTCTTGTATCAAAGTACTCTCTAGTAAACACACCAGTAAACTGATCTCTAATATATTTTTTTTCAAGACTATTTTTTCCCTCTAGAGTAATACTGTATTGAGTTGACCACTTAAACACAAAGTAGCCACATAAAACACTAGTAAAAGTACCAATAATATATGCAAAGTAATGCCAAATTTTTCTTTCGTTCCAACCACCCTGTGGAATGGTATATATATCCCAACCACCAAGAGTCTCTTTCGTTTGAAATTTAATTGGGTTCATGTTAAGAATTTCAGGATTTCCATAAATTGGGCTGTTGATATCATCATTGAAAGTTATATAATAATCAACCTTGTTATCCTCAGAATAGTTCCTAATAAAATTAAAAGTTATTTCAGATCTTAATACAATACTGACCATTCCCCAATATTGATCATTTTTGGTTAATGGAACTCGGACAATAAAACCTGTTCCACCCTGCACTAAATCAACTGGTCCAGTAAATAATCTAGTTAATTCTTTTTTTACTAAATTGATTTCTTTTGATTGACTAGGTACCTTCGCTAAATCTACACCTATAGCATCTTCATTCCCTTTTAAAGGGTATACCCATTTAATAGTTGTATCTCGGAAAATAGTAACATTTCTAATGGTATCTAAATTTCCACCTATAAGATATTCTAAATATCGATAGACACTTTCATCTTCATACGTGTCAATTGTATTAATATAAGCTCCAAAACCTTCTAATAAACTAATATTTGAGTTAATAATGGCTTGAATTTCATCAATCATATTTGAATAAGAAATAGTAACCTCATATTCCTTATTATTTCTTAAATCTTCTTCTATTATATAAATAAAAGCATAGAAAAGTAAAAAAAGTAAAATTGCTACAAAAGAAGCAAAAAATAGGGCAGTTATCTTATCTTGATTTTTTTTAAAATATTTTTTCATAAGCTACCCCTTTCAAAGAAAATTAATATGAACTATGAAAATACAGGACATTATTTTCTTTTTATACCCAGTATTAATAAATATAATCAATAGTCTTAAATAAGGATAAAGCTCAGTTATACTTAATCTGATAGTTGTATTTGAGAAAGATAAAGTGAGGTAAAAAAGAAATTCATTAAGTCTAATTTTAGCCGAAATTCCGTATTTTAAAAAAATTTGAAGAACAAATTGTTCAGCTTTATCTTAATATCAGAAATACTAAAAAATATGATCTATAGGCTTCAAAACTATTTAGTTAGATTAAGGAACCCATACTTTTAAAACGAAAGATAATTTATCTGATTCATAAAAGAAACAGATAAATCGTATGGAAAATAATATTTGCTCTGAATAGCAAGCTACTTAGCAAATAACGCGAATAATATAGTCAAAATAAAAGATCTTATTAAAGTAAATAGTGACAAGTTCCACATATCAGCAATGTGCAATAGCCTACTAATTCCTAGAAGCAGTGAGGATTATATATTACATTCTAATACAATGAAAAACCATCTATAGCCAAGTCTTTACTTCTTTAAATTAACAGACATTTTTTCTTACCAATCCATTCAATATTGTTAAGAGAGTAATGATTCAATTAAAGCTTTAAATGGATTGTATTTAATATCTCCTAATTGTTCTACTAAACTTGAACTTTCTTTAATTTTATTGATTGTTTGAACAATTGAATTGTTCAGCGCATACTCTTTACTAAATAACCCTATATTAGTTTCTAACATAGCGTCTAAACCTGCACTATTAAAATTTGCAGAACCAAAAATTAGATAATTTTTATCTATAAGGATTAATTTTCCATGAATCATTTCAGAACAGAGAAATATATTAACTTCACCATTAGTAGAACGATAAATTTTATTAAGTACTTTAAAATTTAGATCGTTTTGAATATTAGCACACTTGGGTAGATAGATATTTAGTTTTATTCCCTGCTTACATTGTTTTATTAATAAATCAACAATTTCATTAAAATCCCAGTAAGCCATAATCACATCAATTTCTTTTTTTCCTTGTAAAATACAATTTAATAAGCCTTTTTTTACATTGAAACTAGTTGTAATATTTCTAAATATATTAATTTTCTTAGAAGGTTGCAGTAAATCAAAAGTAATATTATCCTTTTTTTCTAAAAAATCCGATACCAACTTTTTCGACTTTATAATAAACATAAAATCATAGTATTTTCTATTTAATAAATCATATGTATACTCTTTTTGTTCAAAATTCATTCCACTAACTACAAATATTTCATCGTCAACAATTAAATATTTTGAATGATTTTTTAAAATTCGATTGCCTTGAAAAAAAATATTCTTGTGTTCCTTGAACTTCATAATATACGCCATATTCCCAAAATGCCAATGTTTAGGTTTACCTTCCATTGGATAAAATTTATCCATTAAAAAACCTTTAATTTTTAAATACCAAGGTATGTACTTATGAAATAGAGATTTTCTGTTTTCCTCAGCTATTTCAAATATTGCACCTAAAAGATCCTTATTTATATAAACTTTAACGCCTTGATTAGCTGCCTTAATAAGTGCATTAGCAATTACTTTCCCAATCTGATCATCTCGCCATATAAACATTTGAATTTTTATATTTTTCTTAGCTTTTAAAATGACGTGATCAATCAGATAATCAAAGGCATCTTCACCATTATTAAAAAAATACATATTCACCCCTTCTATTATTGATGATAAACAATTCATTTATTCTCTTTTATATTCTATCATATTTTTTATTTAATCAAGTTGATTTTGAAAGAACTTATTTATTAATATATATGATTTATTCGAATTCTCTTCTTTTATTATAACTTAAAATATAACATAAAAACACCAGTGCAAACTGGTGTTCTAATTAGTTCTATTTAATTTGATTAAATTTATAACTCATCAACCAATGAAGCCATTATAAAGTCATTTCTTGATAATCCATTAATTTTGTGCGTCATAAAAGAAATTTTTGCGTGTCCCCAACCAAATTCTATATCAGGGTGATGACCTTTTTCTTCCGATATATTTCCCACTTTATTGACAAACTTTAAAGCATTAATAAAGTTGTCAAATTTAAACTCTCTAACTATTTTTTTATTCTCAATGAGTTTCCAATCATCTTCTATTTCATCCATTAAATTTTCTAATTCTTCCCCGTCTAACACAGGCGTTCCAACAGAACATGGTATACATTTTTCTTGACTAAGACTTGAATCCATAATATCCCCCTCTATTTAAAATTCATCAACTGTCATCTTATTTTGTTAGTACCCTATTCATTATGCGTTAATCATATTTGAAGAATTATTAAATCACTCTATTAATAGCAATTTATTTTTTATGATGTACAAAAATCTCCATAGTTTTTTGGCAAAATAGTTCTTTTTCATTAATCCAGGGACTATGTCCTGAATGCTCAAATATAATCAGTTTTTTTTCAGGTGCTTCTAACTGGTTATAATAATCCTTTACTAAGCTAATAGGAGCATTTAAGTCGTATTTTCCGTGAATCATATATACAGGTACTTCTAAGTCTGAAAAATCATTTCTTAAATCAATAGGATATAACTGAGGATAAACCTTAGAAAAAGTACTTAACATCCCTCTGAAAAAATTGACTTGGTCAAGGATACCGTATTCTGGTGATGCTAAATCTTCTAAAGTACTATACCCTGGATTACTGATATCAGGATTCTCTGCCATTTCTTTTGATAAATATTGTAAATAAGTTGCTGTAGTCAATGCCATATTTTCCCCATAATGAGGCGGCTGTCCAATTTCTTCTAGTTTGTCAACTTGTTCTTGATCCCCTTTGGATTTTGCAAGATCTAATGCTGTTTTGTAACAAATTTTTTCTGTTTCTTCAAATGCAACCATTTGTCCTGTCCCAATAAAGGCATAATAGTCATCTGGGTTTTTATTTACTAAAAAAACACCTAATGCACTCCCCCAAGATTCGCCAATAATATAAATTTTTTCTTTTCCTAGTTTTTCCTTTATGATGTCAGTAATTACTAGGCCATCATTAACATATTTTTCTATGTCCAAGGCTTCTGTATCTAAAGAGTTAAATGATTTACCAGATCCAGGTTGCTCCCAATTAACGATAGTAAAATTGTTTTCTAAATTTTTAAGGTTTCGTCTAACGGCTCCTAATTGAGAACCGCCTGGTCCACCAGCCAAAAATAATATCACAGGATTATTTTTATTTTTTCCTCTGATACTAATCCATTGATCGCTATCATTTACTTCAACCTTTATCAACTCTGATATCCCTAAATCACCCTTTATTTCAGGTGTTTTAACATTGGCTTGTGAAAATATAATGAGTGCAATTACTGATAATCCAGAAATAATAAATATTTTTAAATTTTTACTCTCTTTTAATACAAACCCATGGCTTTTTTCTTTGAAAAAATTTGAATATCCCTTTCTAATACTTAACGTAACTAAACTAATAATACAAATAATCAGTAGAATCATAAATACAATTGATTTTAACATTTTTTCCTCCTCTAAGTTCATTTCTAAAACAATTATAATAGTCTACCTTTTAAATGAACTTAAGGATAACTTAAATTTATCTTAAATTATTGTATAAATAATTTTGAAAAAAATCTCGAGTTAATTTATACAAATTAAACTCGAGACTCTCTTGTTACTTCAAATTTAATTTTTATTTAGTTCAATAGTATAAGTCAATTCTAATCCTTTTTCAAGTAAAGCAACAACACCACAGTATTTTTCTTGAGATAACTTAACAGCTTTTTCAATCTTTTTAAGTGGTAAATCATTTCCTTGAAATTTATATATTAAATGCATTTTAGTATATGTCTTTGGATGGTCATCTGTCATGTCTGTTTCTGTATCTATTTCAAAAGAGTCATAGATCACTTTCATTTTTTTTAGTATAGATGTTACATCCATACCCGTACAACCTGTAAGGGCTGCAATTAATAAAGGTTTTGGTCTAGGGCCCCTATCTTTTCCGCCAAATTTTTCTGTTGCATCCATAACGACGGTATGACCATTTATTTCAGTTTCAAAGGCCATTCCATCAATCCATTTTGTTACATAATTACCCTTCATTGTTCCTCCTTGTTTTTTTATTCTCATAAACACTAATGGTATTTCTTCCTTTATCTTTTGACTCGTATAGAGCCTGATCTGCATATCTAACAATATCATGGTAAATAGTATTCTTTTCATATGATGCAACGCCAAAACTACATGTTAGGCTTTTTATCATCGGAAATTTTTTAGTTTCAACGACTCTTCTTAGATTTTCAGCGATTTCTTTAGCCGCATCTAAGGAAGTATTGTTACATAAAATCATGAACTCTTCTCCACCCCATCTACCAACGATAGAGTTTTTATTTAATTTTGATTGAATTAAACTTGTAAATTCAATTAATACTTGATCGCCAACATGATGACCATAAGTATCGTTAACTCTTTTAAAATGGTCTATATCAGCAATAATCAATGAATAACTTACATTATTATCAATTGCTTTTTCGTGGGATTTCATTATTCTTTCATCTATAAATCTTCTATTAGAAACACCAGTTAACATATCTGTTGAGGAAATTTTCATTAAGTTTTCATTTTTGTTTGAAAGTTTCTTTTTATATTGATAGTCTTTTTCGAATCGATTATAAGAAATCACCGAAGCTAAAAAAGCTAGTAGATTATTAGTAAATATATCAGGTAAAATAGTTGTATTCTTGATTTCAGGATATTCCAAAGGATATAAATACCAAATCGCTAAAAACGCCATTGTATATAAAACAAAATTAATCTTAGGTTCTAGATAAGCAACAAAAGAAAACCCATAGATCACAGCAATATAGATTACTGGTAAAAAGGAAAGACTATTGGTTTGAAGATAAATTGTTCTGTAAATTGCTATACCGAAGTAAGATATTATACTAATAAAAACATGGATATTTAACAATTTTGTATTAAGAGTCATTAAAAATTTTTTGATATATATACCAGACAAGGCTAATATTAATGAAAGCATAGCAGTAAATACATGAATTCTGCTTATCAATGATGTCGGTTCATTAATATAAAAAGCATAAATCAATTGTTCAAAAAATAAAAAACTTGCAATAATTATAATCATCTTATTATTGTGTTTTAAACATTCCCTTTTAAAGGATTCTTCTTTATTAGCTTTAAAAAAATCATTAATTTCTTGGATCATAATTTCTCCTTTAATATTTTCATATATGATATTATATCATACAATAAGATACAAAAGAAAAAAGTTGCCAATTAAGACAACTTTTATATTTTCTATTTAATAGATTCTTTTTGATTGGTTAAGAACATAAACTATATTATATTCTTTCTTTGAAATATTTGATTTTGCTGCATCTAGTAGAAAAGTATATTCGCTATGCAGGTCTGAAAACAAATTGTTTTTATCAATGCAAATTTTGAAAGCTAAAGTTTCATCATCGTAATCATATATTTTTTTCCGTTCATCTGCAGCCCATAGGAAAATATCGTCATTTTCTTCTACGCCCCATTGGTAGGATCTTAAATCCCAATTAGGTGCTAAAATTCCTTTTAAAACTTTTTCATTTTCGACAAACTCTCTCAAACTCTTTTCCTTTAACATATAAACTCCTTTACAAAATATTAATACTCTTCCATTTTATTAAACATTGCATGCTCAACCCATTCTTCAGGTCTTTCCATATGCTCTAGGATATTATCAAGGATAATCTCATGTCTTTTTTCTTCTTTAGCTAAGCTCATTAAAACCTTCTTTTCAGATGGGCTATCTATTTCATTAGCTTTCTCTTTATAAAAATCATGACTTTCTTGTTCCATTTTTACGGCTTTTCTATAAATACCTAAGTTATCAGCTTCATATATATCTTCATTATTTGAAATATCGTCAGCAATTGATTGGAAAATTTTCTGTGATTTAGGTAAAATATCTGATTCGTAAGGGTCCATTTCTCCATCTGCTAACTTCTTTACAATTTGTTCATGTTTCTTTTCTTCTTCTGCTAAGTAATTGAAAATCTTCTTTAAGTGTTTACTTTTTGTTTCAGAAGCACATTTTTCATAATACTCTCTGTTTTCTTTTTCGAAATTTAAAGCAAATTTATAAATTCCCAAACAACACTCCTTTTCTATTCAATTAATAAACTTGTTATGTTAAGTATAATTTGTATTTGTTTCTATGTCAATAAAAGCCTATAATTACTTTGAAAAAAACCTCAGCATCAGCTGAGGAAATTTAGATAATATTTTTTAGTTTTTCTTCTAGAAACTCAATTTTTTCTTGCGAAGTTTCATTATAATTACTCAATGGAAAGCTATAGTCAAGGGCATCATATTTACTGTTACACATTTTATGAAAGGGTAATAGCTCAATTTTATCTATATTCTTAATTTGATCTGTAAATTTCTTGAATTTTTCAATGTATTCTTCCGAATCATTGATTGTTTCTACTATTACATTCCTTACCCATACTTTAGCATCAGAATTATTCAGATCTTTGATAAAAGAATAGAGATTTGAATTATCCCTTCCTGTCATGTCATGAAAACCCTTTTTACTGTAGTGTTTAATATCTAATAATACTAAGTCAACAAAGTTTAATAAAGTCTCGTAATTCTTATTGTTCATACCAATGCCACTAGTATCTAGGGCTACATGTATTCCTTCTTTTTTTAATGCTTTGGCAAACTCTGTAATGAAGTCACTTTGTAACAATGGTTCGCCACCAGAAAGCGTAACGCCACCTCCAGAGGCTTCATAATAGTTTTTATAAGGCATTACTAATGCCATTAATGATTCAATGCTATGGAGTACATTTTGCTTAGTTGTCCATGTATCCGGGTTGTGGCAGTACTTGCATCTCAATGAACACCCTTGAAAGAATATCACTGTTCTAATACCTGGTCCATCAAATAAACCCATCGTTTCAATTGAATGTATATTTGCTTTCATAATTAAAACCTTTCATGGAAAGTTCTATTAATAACATCATCTTGTTGTTCTTTGTTTAATCGGTTGAAATTAACAGCATAACCAGAAACTCTAATCGTCAAATTTGGATACTTATGTGGATTTTTCTGTGCGTCTTTTAATGTTTCACGATCTAATACATTTACATTTAAGTGGTGTGCATTATCTATAAAATAACCATCCAAAATGCTAACTAAATTTGTAACCCTTGAATTTTCATCTTTTCCTAGTGAATTCGGTGTAATTGTAAAAGTATTGGATATTCCATCCTCACAGACACCTTTAAACGGAATCTTAGATACACTTTTTAATGAAGCAATGGCACCCATTTGGTCTCGACCGTGCATTGGATTAGCACCTGGAGCAAAAGCTTCTCCTTTTTTTCTACCATCTGGTGTCGTTCCAGTTTTCTTACCATAAACAACATTAGAAGTAATCGTTAATACAGAAAGTGTTGGCTTAGATCCATTATAAGATTTATGTTTTCTTAATTCATTTATAAAGTACTCCAGTACTTCTACAGCAATGTTATCAACACGATCGTCGTTATTTCCAAATTTTGGAAAGTCCCCTTCTATTATGAAATCTTCTGTGATACCCTCTTTATCTCTTACTGTCTTAACTTTAGCATACTTTATTGCAGACAATGAATCAGCTATAACTGACAAACCTGCTACTCCAAAAGCCATATTTCTTTTAATTTCAGTATCGTGCAACGCCATTTGTCCTGCTTCATAAGCATATTTGTCATGCATATAATGTATTATGTTCATCGTGTTTGAATACAATTTAGCAACTTCAGACAAAACTTTCTTAAACTGAATCATTACTTCATTATAATCTAAGAAACCATCTGTTCTTAACTCATTAATTTGATCAAATACTTTGATATTTTTTATTTCATCTACACCGCCATTAAAAGTCATTAATAATGCTTTCGGTAAATTACATCTTGCTCCAAAGTATTGACTCTCTTTACCAGTAGCCATAGGAGAAACACAGCAAGCGATACTATAATCATCACCATATACTGGTCGCATAATATCATCATTTTCATATTGAATCGCTCCTGTTTCTATGGATAACTTAGTAACAAATTCTTTAAATCCTTTTGGTAAATCATTTGACCATAGAACAGTTAAATTCGGTTCAGGTGCGGAACCAAGATTATTTAATGAGTTTAAAAATCTAAAAGATGTTTTTGTAACCAATGACGAACCGTCACTTGTTAATCCGCCAATAGATTCTGTAACCCAAGTAGGATCACCTGCAAACAATTCATTGTATTCTTCAGTTCTTAAATGTCTTACAAGTCTTAATTTCATTACAAAATCATCAATGATTTCTTGTGCTTCTTTTTCAGTTAAATTATTTTCATTTATGTCCTTCTCAAAGTATATATCTAAGAACGTACTTACTCTTCCTAAAGACATTGCAGCACCATTATTCTCTTTAACACCTGCTAAGTATCCCATATAAACATACTGTGTCGCCTCTAATGCATTTTCAGCAGGTTTTGATATATCTATGTTATAACTAGCCGCCATTTGCTTAATCTCTTCTAGTGCTTTGATTTGAAGTTTTAAATTTTCTTTTAATAAGATATTTTTTTCAACAGTAAAATCTGATATTTCTTTATAATCTTTCTTTTTTTCCTCTATTAAAAAATCAATTCCATAGAGAGGGATTCTTCTATAATCACCTATAACTCTCCCCCGACCATAAGCATCTGGTAAACCTGTAAGCAAACCACATCTTCTCGCATTCTTTATTTGTTCAGTATAAGCTGAAAAAACACCATCATTATGGGTTTTAACTAAACCATCTGTAAAAGGTGTTAATGTAGCTGGCACTTCTAAGTCATATTGATCTAAAGAATTTAACACCATTCGGATCCCACCAAAGGGATTAATTATTCTTTTGAGTGGCTCATCTGATTGAAGACCAAAGATTAACTCATTATCCTTATCAATATAACCTGGTGAAAAGTTATTAATACCAGCAATATTATCCAAATCAACTTTATAAATTCCTTGAGCTAATTCTATTTTAAGTAATTCTTCACATTTTTCCCATAAAGCTTTTGTTCTGTCCGTTGGACCTTCAAGAAATTCATCCGTACCTAAATACTCAGTGTAATTATTTTTTATAAAATCACTTACATTTATTTCTTCATTCCATCTACCTCTATTAAACATATATATTACCTCCTAAGTAATTGTGAATTATTATCATTAAGCGTATATTGTATACTGTATACATATTATAATATTATTATTCCCCTGTGTCAATAATGATTTCAATAAAAAACTCTCACCAATAAATGATGAGAGTTGTGTATTTATTTAACTTTTGAATAAAATTCTACAACTAAATGATCTTTTATTTCAATGGGAATTTCATTTCTGTTTGGTAATCTAGTAAGTTTACCTAAGAATAATTCTGTGTTTTTTTCTAAATATGGATAACGACTATTCTTTGACTTATTAAAATTCTCATTAAATATCTGATTGCTTTGAGATTTTCCTTTTAGCTTTATTTCATCTCCAACATTAATGATATGTGATGGTGATTTCACTTTTTTACCATTTAATAGTATATGCTGATGAACAACCATTTGCCTTGCTTGATAAATCGAAGATGCGAACCCTAATCGATATACAATATTATCAACTCTTAACTCGAGTCGTTTTATCAAAGCATGACTAAAAGGTTCGCCACTCTTTAATACCTTTTTTACATAATTTTTCATTACTTTTTCTTTTACATTGTAATATTCTCTCAGCCTTTGTTTCTCTAATAATTGTAACCCATAATTCGATAAATTTCTTTTCTCTCTTGAAGTTGTTGCCCCTGCTCTTTTCATTGCTTTAGGGTGTCCAACGACATTTAGACCTAACCGTCTACATTTTTTAAATCTTGATTTGTTATTTGACATTATTATCACTCCATAAATTTTTTCTTATAACCAATGCCGCGGATAATTTATGCCTGATTAGTTTATATCATATAATTGAGGGTTTGTAAATGATAATAATTATCAATTAAAAGATTTTAATTCTATAATTCTATTTTAAATCTCTTTAATACATGTTATTATATATAATATGATTAAAAGGAGTGAATCAAATGATTATTACAGTAAATAATAAAAAATATGAACGTTTACCCATTAAAACACATTTAATTGATCAATCGGATGAAATGGTCAATGTTGTGGAAAAATATGTATCCTCTTTATTTAAAGATGGTGATATTTTATTTATTAGCGAAAAAGCTGTTTCTGTTACACAAGGAAGGTCTTTCTTTGTAGATGAAATCAAACCTTCTTTTATGGCAAATTTCATTTCAAAATTTGTAACAAGGTCTCCTTATGGTATTGGATTAGGTATGCCAGAAACAATGGAAATGGCTATAAGAGAATGTGGTTTACCAAAAATTTTATTAGCAAGTGCAATTGGTGGTTTCACAAAAAAAGTATTAAGAAGAAGTGGAGATTTCTATAGGATAGCTGGCCCTAAAGCTCGATCTATTGATGGTCCAACAAGTGGTACCATTCCACCACTCAACAAATGTGTAGTACTCGGTCCCAAAGATCCAGATGTTGTAGCCAGTTTAATTGAAGAAGCACTTCAAATTCCATGTATTATTGTTGATATTAATGATCTCGGTCAAGATATATTAGGCTTCTCAAATAGAAAATTAAAAGAAGACAGAAAACTATTTGAAAAATTATTATCTGATAATCCTTTAGGACAAGGACATGAACAAACACCCTTAGGCTTAATTAGAAAAATATAATAAAAAGTGTAGACTATTAATTATAATACTCTACACTTTTTTTAATGACTATTTTTAAGTTTTACTCGATCAATCTTACCATTCAAGGTGAGTGGCATTTCTTCTAACTTTTTGAATTTTGTTGGTAACATATGTTGGGGTAATTTATTTTTTAATTGATTTATTATACTCTTTTGATCTAACATTCCTGTATAATGAATGATTATTCGTTTCTTTTTCATATTATAAGTACAGCAAACACTTTTAATACCAGTTAAATTATTTGCTACACTTTCGATTTCTCCTAATTCAATTCTATGTCCCATGTGTTTTATTTGGTGATCTTTCCTAGAAATAAACTCTAATTCTCCATAGGAGTTGTATTGACCTAAATCTCCTGTACGATAAATTAGCTCAGGATATAGATTATTCAAAGGGTTTTGTACAAATTTTTCTTTGGTCTTTTCAAAGTCATTGTAGTATCCAAGTGTTAGTGACGCACCTCTAATGCAAATTTCACCAATGCCATCTTCTGTCACAGGTTTATTGTCATCATCAAGAAGGAAGATCTCTGTATTATCAAAAGCCTTTCCAATAGGAATTCTATCGTTCTTGTCAAAACTTCGATTGACTTCATAAAAACAACACATACCAGTTCCTTCTGTTGGGCCATATAGATTTAAAAATCTTGCCTCTGGTAATGCCTCTACCCAGCGATTAAATTGCTTTATTGGAAAAACTTCACTTCCAAAAGCTATTGTTTTTAAATACTTAGGAGAATGATTTACTAATGCATTTAGAGAAGAAATAATTGTAAATGCAGATACAACCCAGCAAACAGTATTAATTCTATTTTCATTTAAATATTCAATAAGCTTAATTGGAAACATAAATAACTTCTTTGGAATAATATAAGCTGTACTACCACATTTTAATGTTGAAAATACTTCTTTTAAGCAAGCATCTAGATATAAAGGGGTTTGATTACCAAATACCGTTGCATCAGATACTTCTAGAATATCCACTAAGTGATCAATATAATCTATAACTGAACGATGGGAGGCAATAACACCTTTTGGCTGACCTGTGGAACCAGATGTATAGACAATATAAACAGGATCCGTATCTAATACTTTTCTTCTAACCGCATCAAGTTTTTTTGTATTAATTTTTGAATTAATTAGATTATTGAATAATAGAACCCTATGATGATCAATCAACTCTTCACCTTTAGCATAGGTATCATCATCACATATGATATATTTTGGTTTAAGATTTTCAATAATATGATTGATTCTATCTTGTGGCATTTCAGGATTAATTGGTACATAATAATTACCGCTGTATACTATGCCAAGATATGTAGGAATGACTTCGATTTTCCTGCCCATAAAAACAACAATTGGTGAAGATTTTACTCCCTTTTCAATTAATTGTGTACCAATAGAACGACTAAGTGTAGAAACATCAGTAAAAGTAAAACTCTTTTCCAGAGAGACGAAGGCAGTTTTATCTGGATACTGATGAACTGTTTTTTCAATGTATTCTAAAATATTTTTTTGCATAATCTCCTCATACTTCCTAAAATTTTAATTCTTTATTAATGGTTCTTTAGCAATCTGAATATCTTCATAAAGATCTTTATTGTAGACATAATAATTTTCTCGTATAGGTGATACTAATTCAGTAAAGGCCATGGCTTCCTTTTCCGAAATCATAAAACCTTCAAATTCATAACCCGTTGGACTCCAAGTTGGGTCAAAATGGTACCAAAAATCTCCATATTTAACAAGTAGCCAGTAATGTCTACTTTTCGACTCTTCAATTCTTTTTACAGGTTTGTACTGAAAACCAGCTCTTTCCAAGAGTAAATGAGCTAATGAATAGTAATTAAAACAATCCCCTTCCATGTCTTCTAAAGCTTTAGATGCACCAATTTCCCATGAAGTTTTATCAGATTGTCCCGTGTATTTAATATTCCAACGTGTGTACCAGAAAATCGCACTCAAAATTTGCAAATCCGACATCTTATCATTTGTAATTCTATTTAGAATTTTATCGCCACGAGCGTTTAGTTCTTCTTTAGAAAGCAAAAATACAGGTTTATCTTTGACAGTAATAAATGCTTCTTTCGTTGAACTGTTACCAGCTTGGTCCTTGCACTTATAGACTACTTTGTAAACTCCTGATTTTGTAATATTTACATTAGAGTTATCCACTTCAAAATCTAATGATTGATCCTTATTATCCGTTACATAAATACCCTTTCTATAAGAAATGGGTTCATTAGTAAAAATCAATTGATCCTCAACACCATGAATTTCTGGTGCCTCTGTATCGGCTTTGATTACTAGTTCAGAAGTTACCTTTGTTTCATTGTTCCCTGCATCTATAAGGGAAATTATAATGTTTTGTTTTCCAATAGCCCCAAAATCTGGCCCAGTAACATATTCTAACCTAACATCTGTCTGATCAACAAGATCCATTACAAAGTCATTAATCTCTAAACTTTCATCGTACCAAATTTTATGACTCACACCTTGTCCTTTAGGGGGGACAGTGTCGACTACTTTAAGCTGTGTCTTTTTAGTAAGCAAACCAATTTTTATTTCTATTGTATATTGGCCTAAAGTATTGGTATCAATAGAATTAATATTTGTTATAAAATCCCCTCTATTTTCTTGTGCCTTTAGAAATTGATTTACATGTGGAACGCTTTCTCCAACTTCAATTTCTACAACTTCTTTTAATGGTCTATAAAAGAAATAATTATAACTTACTAGTAAAATAATCATGGAGAATAAGACTATAAGAATTTTTGCTTTTTTTGTTACGCGTATATTATTATTCGGTTCTATAAGAATACCTCCTATTTAATAATACTATTCCATCTCTTCTATAATAGCAGCATATTCAATTGCTATCACTTCATCATCTTTAATCAAGAAAGAAAGATTTGTATTACCCTTAGTATATATATATTGTCCTGCCTTTTCTTCATAATCATCTCCATAAACATCTTTTACCTTTGATACATTATCAAACAACCTTATACCTTCATTAGTTGCGATGGTATCATCAAGTAGATTAATACTTAAAATATGGTCTATGCCTTCTCTTTCATAGGTTTGAATTTCTAAACTAGGATAAGTGAATACTTTATCTAACCCAGGAAAAGCACAACTTTCTGACTCAAAGTAACTGATCTCTTCTCCTAGTTTATTAAGAATAGGTTTAGCTTCAGTATTCAACTCAATAACAGTTTCATTATAATTATAAGTATAGGATTCAACGACTTCGTTTTCCACACTGACAACTGCTTGAGTTGAATCTTCATTCGTAGCATCACTATCACTACACCCTATAATGTTCATTACTAATAGCATAATAAATAGAAATAAAATTATTTTTTTAAGCATAACGCCTCCATTTTAGTTATTCGCTGGTTTTTTAGCACCAAAATTCTTTAAATAGCCATATTTATTCAAATCAAAATATTGCGCTTCTTTCATTGAATAATAAAAATTGCTTTTCTTCTCCCATTTCTTTGAGATTTCATCATTATTCCTATGGTCTTCTAAATCATAGTTTTCAACCAATATTTCGCCGAAATACTTACTCAAATTCTCAGCACCTTGTAAGTTAAGGTGTAATCCCGCATCATAGGTATGTTTACTAAAATCTATATTTGCTTCATCAGTTAACTCAAGAAAATTTAGATACATCAAGTCATTCTCTTGTGCGAAGTCTTCAATTTGCTGGTCCCATTCATCATACCAAACTGGATAGATTGTTGGTGCTTTAATCAACACTAATTCAACACCATGTTTTTCTGCTAATACTGTCATTTTTTCTAAATAATCATATGCATTTTGACCAAGACTATAATCCGCTAAAGGTTTCTTTCTAGGAAAAGATTCAACAGGTTTTACATCTACACGCATATAATATCCATTATGAAATAGTTCATCTTTATTAAAAAAATATTTAAAATCCTGTGATTCTAGATTACTCCACCGACTATGAAATCTTAATATAGGAAATATATAATCAATGAACTTTTCTTCATCTGTCATAGATGCTCGAATAGATTTTACTTTACTCATCGAAAGCTTCATTCCATCTAATGTCATTCTATTGTAAGCTTCATTTTGTGGCTCGTTATATTTCATAGATAACACATTAAATACAATTACTTCTGGCTTCTCATATTTTAATGTTTCTTCCATTAAGTAATATGACTGCCATATTAATTGTTGGGCACTTCCTCTTATGAAACTCTTTATACCATAATCTTCCCATAAAGTAATTGGAGAAAAGTTTTCATAAACTTCACAATCTCCGATAAAAACAACGTCATGATTTTTTTCTTCATCATAATACGTTTCTATTAGTGATCCTTCAACTATATCATTCATATATTTTGGAACAACTAGTCTTTGGATAAAGAATAGGACAGTTAATAAAAATAAAATACTAATAATTCTAACTAAATTCTTTTTTAACATAATAATTTTGTTTTATTAAAACAAATCCTCCTTAAAATTGGTTGTATATAAACTGCGTTGAATCAAAGCCAACACCATAAGCTCCAAAAACAATAATAAAAATAATTACTAAGGAATAAACAGCATATCTAACTTGCTGTGGTCTATTATTCAAGTAAACTCTAAAACTTCCTGTTTCTTGATAAATACTAATGCTGTATAAAACAATTAGTCCAATTAACAGAATTATATAATCACCTATAGTCAAACCAAGTTGAAGTAATGAGCCATCATAAAAAATATTGAAATTAAATTCTGTAAAAATTGTTCCAAACATTCTAAAGGTTAAGGGGACATTCTGATAGACATCAAATAATCTAATAGCACTCATTAATAAGATTGTTCGAATGATTTGAAAAACTCTAAAAGCTAGCTTATCTTCTACATTAAATTTGCTATGAAACCACTTATAAGTTGGTTCAAATTCAAATGATATAATGATAACTATCCCATTCATTAATCCCCATACGATAAAATTCCAATGGGCGCCATGCCATAAGCCTGTCGTAAACCAAACTATAAGTGTTGAAATATAGACAGGCACACGTTTCCCTATAGCATTACCAAACTTCTTTCTAGATTTTTTCGATATATTTAACATCCAAGGACTCACAGAAACTGGATAGAAAACATAATCCTTAAACCAAGTACCCATCGTTATATGCCAACGTCTCCAAAACTCTTTAATAGATCTTGATAAATAAGGTCTTTTAAAGTTCTCTGCCATTTCTATGCCTAAAGTCTCCCCTATTCCTATTGTTATATCAATACCACCTGTAAAATCAGCATATAATTGATAGGTATAGAAAAGCATCACTAATAATACATAAAATCCTTTGTAATCATCAGGTGTTACAATCATGGTTTTAACTGCTACTAGAATACGATCGGCAATAACGATTTTCTTGAAAAAACCCCAAATAATTCTTTGGATACCGTGTCTGACAGTAGTATATTTATATCTATGTCCCTCAAATAACGTTTGAGATAAATCATTGTACCTACTAATGGGTCCCTGAACTAACTGTGGAAAAAACGAAACAAAAAGAGCTAATTTAAATAAGTTATCCTCTGCATCGTGTTTCTCACGATAGACATCTAGTAAATAAGACATTGTTTTAAATGTATAAAATGATATGCCCATTGGCATAGCAATATCAATAAAAGATAATGTCCCATTAGATCCAAAGGATGTTACAATTGAATTTATATTGCCAATTATAAAGTTAGTATATTTCGTTACACCTAATAAACCAAAATTAAGTAGCATTCCGAAGGTTAAATATTTTTTTGTATACTTTTTAATTTCTTTTTTATATTCTTTCTTTTCCTTACGGGAAAGTTCTTTATGCTCCATTAAGTAAGATTTTTTGCTTTGGTTGATTTCATGTATTTTTAAGCTAATGAAATATGTAGATATTGTTGTGACCATTATATAACCCAAGTAATCAATGCTTACTAGGCCGTAAAACAAATAACTAGCACATAATAAAAGTATCCACTGATATTTTTTAGGTGTCAAATAATAACTAATGAATACTGTAATAATAAATATTAAAAAACTATAAGATGTAAATAACATTTTTACCTCAAATCTAATTACCTAATAACCGTTCAATTAACTCATACAAAGACTTTGCTGAATTAAAATTTTCCGGTATTATTTCTTCTGGTGGAATTGCAACATCAAACTCCTCATCTATATCTGCCACAATTCTAATAATATCAAATGAATCAAGAATTCCTTCATCAATTAACCCTGTCTTTTCTTTAAAATTAACATCTGGATGTATATCCTCTAAAATATCTAATAATAATTCCATCTATTTCCTCCAATAATTTAATAGTAATTATAGTCCTATATCAATAATATTACGATAAAAATCCATTGTCAAGAGATACCGTTATCAACTAGCATGAGAATTAATTTTTTTCAACTCATCCTCTAAAATTTTATTTTCTATGCTATTTAACTCTTTTTTATTAATTTTAGCTCTAATAAACTCACTATAATCTTTAATAATCTTTTGATTTTCTGGATTCGCTTTTTCAATAATAAATCTTAGAGATTTAATAATTGCTAAAACAACTTTATAATCTTCTTTTGCATAATGCATTATTTGATTAAATGAAGAATAAACTAATTTTTTAAAATCAAAAGCTTCTACTAATACAGAAGACTTTTCACTAGTATCCTCATCCATTACAATATAGCCCTTCTCTAAACCGCCAAGATCTCTTATAGAAATACCAATGATTCTAATACAATGAATTGCTGTATTTGGATCATTTATCCCAGGTGATAATGCTCTAATCGCTATCTCTTCGATTTTTTGAATAATGAAACTAAAATCTTGCTTTTCAGTTTTAGTGTCACCTATAACAACGCAGTTCTGTAGTTTTTTATCGATATTTTCAACTAGTTCTGAATCTTTATCATAATAGACAGAAAACATTCTTGTTTTATCTGTTAAAAACTGCCCAGTGACTTTTTCAAAAATTATTATTGCCTTAGCTTTATTGGCGATTGTAAGAATTTTGTTATAATCAATCATTTGAATGTAACCATTTTCATGGCAATTAATTCCCTTAAAAAACATTCCTAAATATTTATTGTTTTGTTCAAGTTTAATTATTTTTTTATTCTCTATAAATTTTTTGTAATCATTTATTTTAGACAATGACTCGCTATACAATCGATCGATAATATTGCTCGGTTGAATATATGTCCCAACACTATTAATGAATGTTGAAAAATATATTAGCCCATATATAATATATATGACACCAATACTAGCAGAAATGACTTGGCCACCAGCATTACTATTTTTTAAAAATAGTAAAGACATAATTGAATATACAAATCCCCCAACAAAAATTCCAAAAGTTCGTGTAGTATTTTTATTTGATAAAAAATTCTCGATAACTCTTGGTGAAAATTGAGAAGTATATAATGTCAATACAACCATTGTTGTAGAGAAAGTAAAAGTTGTAATAGTAATAAAAGCCCCAGCAATGATCCCTAAGATGCTTACCGCTAAATCAATATTAATATAAAGAATCTTAGGAAAAACCTTCTCAAAAGCACTTAAATAGACACTATCGCCTAATAAAATAAGCACTGCCATAAAAAATGAGAAAGTTCCATAAATTAGAGGGTAAAACCATATTTTCTTTTTAAAGTTAATATACATGTTTTCGATATTTACCATTGTAATGAGCCTCCATTTTAAGACTTACCTACTATATTTATCATTTCCTCAATTATTTGACTTGCTTTTTCATATGAGTAATTAGAAATGTTTGATTTTAATCTATTGAATTGTTCTTCATAACCTTTTGTAATAAATACTTCTTGAGAGTCAAGTAAGTCAGAATATGCTTCAACATCGTAATCGTTGATTTTTTTCTTTAATGACTCTAAAACCATAGTAAGATTTTTACTACCACTAGTAAGTGATTTGTTTGGTCTTTCATTAATGTGATTTATCTCTTCTAGTCCTTTAAGGAGAATACTAGTAAACCGCTCTCGATTACTTAATGTAATAGAATCATTTTTTTTAAGCTTACTTTCAAGTAAACTTGATATTTTATAAGCTTTATTAAACCCTAAATTACCAGATGCGCCAGTAAACTGATGTAAAACACTTTTAAATTCATTTATTTCCATTGATTCAAAAGAGTTGATATAATCAAGCATAGATTCAATCATTGTACTAAATTTTACAATGGTTTTTAAATAATTGTCAATAGACCCACCAATTCTTTCAACACCTTTCTTTACATCAAATGAAGGCAATTGAACTATACATTCTTCTATGGATAGCCCGCCAGAATCAACTTCAGTTTTGATTATATTACTCTTAGTGTATTTTGAAATTAATCGATACAAAATATCAAAATCAATTGGCTTCGAGAGATAATCATTCATACCTGCTGCTTTTACTTTTTCTTTAACGCCTGAAAAAACATCTGCCGACAAAGCAATAATTGGCACTTCAGAATCTTCTTGCCTTATAAGTTTACTAGATTCATAACCAGAATGAACGGGCATTTGTAAATCCATAAGAATTAAATCATAAGTCGTTTCTAAAGCCTTCTCATATGCTTCTTGACCATTAATAGCTACATCCACTTTAAAACCTTTGTTCTTTAAATTTTCTAATAGAACCATTCGATTTATTTCATTGTCTTCAGCTATTAAAATTGAGCCAGTGAATGATTGAGTGATGTGATTCTTAGTTTTTTTGTGAACTGTATTATTACTATTTGAGAATACGTTATTAATACTCTCTAGCAATTTCTTTTGCTGAACTGGCTTCATTAGAATCCAATCGATTGGGTATTGATTTAATTGATCATCTAATAAGTCTTTTCCATAAGCAGTGGTGAAAATTATTTTTTTGGGTTTGCTAATGTTTTTATCAGACATCATTTTTTCTAAAACATCAAAACCATTAACTGGATGCATTTTATAGTCGATAATCATTAAGTCAAAAGTATTATTGATCAATAAATCTAAGGCAGCATTACCATTACTAACTATTTCAACAGAGTTAAAGAAAGGCTTCAGATACTCGGAAAATGTTAACAATTGGTCATCATTATCGTCTACTATTATTAATGATTTGTCAGAAAAATCATAACTCTTAAAAAAGCTCGCCCGCGTTTCAGTAGAAGCCTTTGGTAAAGTTAAACTAAAACTAAAACTAGAACCATTCCCTAAAGTACTTTCTACATCAATTTTAGAATCCATTAATTGCAAAATGTTTTGAGATATTGCTAATCCTAAACCAGTACCGCCATAATTTCTAGTTGTCGAAGCATCTGCTTGGGTAAACTGATCAAATAGGGTTTCAATAACTTCTTCTTTCATACCTATTCCTGTATCTTTTATTAAGAAATTTAATTTTACTGATGATCCAAAATCTTCAATTAATGAGATAGCTAATAAAACTTCCCCTTGGTTAGTAAATTTAATTGCGTTATTTATTAAATTTAATAACACTTGCGTCAGTCGCTTAGGATCACCTTTTAAAATTTTTGGGATATCGGTATCAATGTTTATTACAAACTCAATTTCTTGGTTGGAAGCTTTAACACCAATAATACCAGAAATATCTTCAATAATATCATCTATTTTAAAACTTATGTTTTCAAGCGTCATTTTTCCTGCTTCAACTTTTGAAAAATCTAAAATATCATTGATTATTCTCAGCAGATTATTAGCTGCCATTGAAATTTTTTCGACATAGTCTTTTTGCTTGAAGGTTAATGATGTCCTAGATAGCAAATCATTTAATCCAATAACTGCGTTAATTGGTGTCCGTATTTCATGTGACATATTTGCTAAAAATTCGCTTTTGGCTTTTGAAGCTGCAACTGCTTCAACTTTAGCTGTTTCTAACTTTTCAGTACGTTCAATAACTTTTTCTTCTAATCCACTTTGAATTCTAAGAACAGTATCAACCATTTCATTGAAAGAATTAGCAGTTTCTCCAATTTCATCAGAACAATCTATATCTACTTTAAGATTCATATTACCTGTGTCGACAATTTTAGTTGTAACATCATTAAGTTCTCTAATAGGTAAAATTACGATTTTATGAATAAAAAATAGTAAAAAAGCAGAAAATGCAAAAATGAATAAGACGCCTATGTTCACAATTATTCTAATAGTGTCGTACCCTTTGGCCATTAAAGGATCTTTTTCAATTAAACGATAATATAATAATTCAGTATCATTACTATAAAAAGGGAAAATGTAATAATTGACACCTTCTAAGGCTAAATCATAGTATTCTTCATTCTGAGCCTTTTCCATTAAATTATTTATATCAATTGTCACTGGCACCTCTTCAAGGGTTAATCCATCATATTTATCTATTGAAATTTGCTTTGAATTAACAACAATGTTTAAGCTGCCTAATGAATTTTCCCATAAATCATCATTAGAAAATACAGAATAATCTCTAATGCCTTTAATAACATTATGATCTAAAAGTACAGTTACAAACTCATTAAGGTTGTTATGAGACATTTCCGCTTTTATAATATGGTTCGCTTTACTATCAATTATGTTAATATTAGAAATGATATCATGGTAATTATCCTCAAGCATATGTGTTCTGAAATTTGGTAAAACAAATCCCATAAACAGTATAATTAATACTAAAAAAGAGACAATGAAACTACCAATAAGTTTTCTTTTTATCGTCATTACTATACCTCCATTATTGACTGATGGATCTCTTTTATTTCATTCTTTAAATTTAAGAAGATTTCAACAATGTTTGGGTCAAAATGCTCCCCTGATTCTTCTTTTATTAAATCAAAAGCTTTTTCAAGTGGCCATGCTTCTTTATAAGGCCTTTTAGTGGTTAATGCATCAAATACATCGACAATACTTACAATACGACCTTCTAAACTAATTTCATTACCTTTCAGTTTTTTAGGATATCCGGTACCATTCCATTTTTCATGGTGTTCTAAAGCTATTTTTTTCGCAACTTTTAACAGCTTCGAACTTTGATTTCCTATAATGTCATAACCTATTTTTGGATGTTTCATTATGTATTCCCATTCTTCTTTATTTAATTTACCTTTTTTCTGCAAAATACCATCAGGCACACCGATTTTACCAAGGTCATGCATTGGTGTGGCTTTTTTGATTAGTTGTGATTTTTCTTCACTTAAGCCATAACTTTTAGCTAATAAGTAACTATATTCTTGAGTTCTTCGTATATGCTCGCCAGTTTCAGTATCTTTATAATCTGAAGCTCTACCAAGTATATCTATAATTTCATAATTCATATGATTTAGTAGTTTTACTTTATCATTAACCAATCGTTGTAAATGTTTTTCTCGATCGGCTATTTCTAAATGCGTTTTAATCCTTGACTTAACAATCATAGGCTGAATAGGTTTAGAAATATAATCCACTGCTCCAACCTCAAAACCTTTCTTTTCATCTGCAATTGCAACTTTAGCAGTAACAAATATTACAGGTATATCTGAAGTTACTATATTTTCATTTAAAAGTTTACACGTTTGATAACCATCTATCTTTGGCATCATGACATCTAGTAGTATTAAATCAGGATGAAATTTTTCTGCAACTTCCAATGCCATTTTTCCATTTAAAGCAAACTTAACATTATAGTCATCAATTAATAAGCCTGACAAGACATCAATATTCTCTTTTGTATCATCAACAATTAATATAGTATGTTTTCTATCCATAGTTTCCTCCTTAGTAGCTTTCATTATATCATAAATTCACTTATACTTTTAATGATAAAGAAAAAAGCTCTTCGAATATCTACTATTCGAAGAGCTTTCATATTATTTTAAATGTTGATTTATTTTCTCCAAATATCTCTCTTTCGTCAATGCGCCAACAATTCTTTTTTCAACTACATTTCCTTCAGAATCAACAAGAAAACTGGTTGGTATATATTGTACACCTAGTGTTCTAAATACGTCTTCTGGGACAATCACATTCATATAGTCTGCCTCTAACAGCCCCATAAGTTCTACAGCTTCTTCTTTATAAGCTTCTCCACCTGCCAAGAATCCAATAATTTTAAAGCCATCATCTGACAACTCTTCTTCAATTTCTTCTAAATATGGTATCTCTTCTAAACAGGGTCCGCAATTGGTTCCCCATACATTAACCAATGTTAATTTATTTTCTTTAAAAATATCATTTGTAACAGCGTTACCGTCAAAATCCACACCTTCAAATGGTACAAAAGCATTTGGGTCAAGTATTTCTATATCATCTTCCTTTTCAACTTCAGTTGTATCTTCTTCACTATCTTCTATTGATTTGCTTTCTTCAACAGTTTCATCAGTCTCGATTACTTCTGTATCATTATTTTCATCCATTTCATTATTAACTGGTTCTTCAGTTGCACTACAGCCTATAAATAAAACAACGCTTAGTAATAATACACTAATTACTCTTTTCATCATTATCATCTCCTAATTTAAACTGAGTTGTAATAGCACTCGTCGGACATACATCAACACATTCATGGCATCGGATACATTCAATATCATTGACTTGAGTATGTGGCTTAACATCCATTTTACAAGTAGTAACACATAAATTACAATCAATACATTTTTCTTTTTCAAATGTATATCTAAAAACACTAACTTTATTAAATAAAGAATAAATTGCCCCTAAAGGACAGATTACTTTGCAAAAAGGTCGAAAATAAAACACTGATGTCATTAGAAAGACTCCTAAAAGTAAAATCTTCCATGCAAAAAGCCATCCTAATATCTCTTGTAATGGTTCATTCGTTATAATTAATGGAATACCTGCCTCTAGGGTTCCAGCAGGACATATATACTTACAAAAAGCTGGATCTCCTAACCCAACTGCATTTGTATATAATAATGGCAAACCAATTACAAAAACAATAAGGATAATATATTTTATATATACAAATTTTCTGCTAATAGAAAACTTAATGCTTTTGATCTTATAAATTAATTCTTGAATTAATCCGAAGGGACATAGATAACCACATACAAATCTACCCCAAATAGTACCGACTAGCATTAAAAATCCAAAAACATAGAAAGAAAATTTATACTTAAAATGTCCTAAAACCGCTTGTAACGAACCGATAGGACACGAGCCTATAGCACCGGGACACGAATAGCAATTAAGTCCAGGCACACAGATGTTTTTAGTTGCACCAGTATATATTTCTCCTGTAAAGAAGCCCTTTAGATTAATATTTGTTACGATTGCAACTATCCATTGAACAAACCTACGCGAGTATTTAACCAATGCCAATACACTCCAAACAAATATTTACAGCTTTACTAAATACAACTGAAAATTCATTATTAAAATAACCTATTGTGATCATTAAAACACTTAAAATAATCAAACCAATTCTTTTTTTCATAAATCAACCTCCGCCCCCCTATATATGGGGTTACATAAATGATATAACATAGGAATTAATCTGTCAATTACTAAAAACTACCAAATATTGACAAGGATCCCATACAAAATAAGAGTATAATAGTTGCATTTTGAAAAGTCCTTTGTTGAATACGATCACCTAGTTTTATTCCAAAGAATAATCCAATCATTAGCGCTGGAAGTAACTTTATAGATAATTCCAAGACTTGATAATTTATAAGTCCATTATAGAAAAAAACAAAAACAGTAGCGATATTAAGAATCCAAAAAAATGAAGTCAAAGTCGCTCTAAAAACTTGCTTTTCTGTTTTCTGATTGGTTAAAAAAAGAATAATCGGTGGTCCACTTAAGCTAACTGAACCGTTTAATAATCCGCTTATGATACCAACTGGAACAAAGGCTAACTTTTCATTTTTCACTTGAATACTAAATCCAAGTTTAAAAATAACAGCTGAAATAACAACTATAATACCTACAACGAGTTTTAGTGTATTCTCATCAACTGAAATTAATAAATATGCTCCTAATGGCGTTGCAATAATTGAAGAACATATTAAGATCATAATCCTTTTCAAATCAACATAGCCTCTTAAATTATATAGAATAATAGAGTTCATAAATAATGAGAAAATCACAAGTAATGGAACAACTAATTTTAAAGAAAGCATAATACCTAGCAAAGGTAAAGCAATTAAAGAAAATCCAAAACTCGTAGTACCTTGAATAAATCCCGATAACATAATAACCAAAAATGATATAGCAATCATTATTCCCCCCCCTTTTTCTACTTCAATTAAAAACATTATATAATAATTCTGTCCAGTTCGCTATAATAGATAAAGATTTATGCATTTTGTTATCTCTTGTTAATATGTTAAAATGTGTATAAGGATTTTTATAAATTACCTAGGGAGGTTGATTTATGTCAAAAGTTTTTATGGTAGATTTAAAATCAAATAGTAAAAGTACTAATAAACATAACAAGTTAATAAAACTGTTCAAAAAAGTCAATGCGGATGAAATGATTAAAGCAGAAGATCTTACAGCTGTTAAACTCCACTTTGGAGAAGAAGGAAAAGATACTTATATTCGTCCAATTTTTGTCCGACCTATTGTAGATGAAATTAGAAAATCAAAAGGAATACCCTTTTTAACAGATACTAGCACACTTTATTCTGGCCCTCGAAAAATCGGTCCAACACATATTGAAGTTGCTCATAAGCACGGTTTTGTGCCTCAAGTAACGAATGCACCAATTATGCTAGCAGATGGTATTAATGGTAAAGATTATCGTGAGGTTCAAGTAGACCTAAAACACTTTAAAAAGTGTTATATAGCGTCTGGTATCGTTGATGCTCATAAAATGGTTGTATTATCACATTTTAAAGGTCATGAAATGGCAGGATTCGGTGGATCTATTAAGAACCTTGCAATGGGTTGTGCGCCGCCGATTGGAAAAGGGGAACAACACTCTACACAGCAAAAAGTAAGTTCAAAAAAATGTATTGTTTGTGGAAACTGTTACGATGTCTGTGCCCATGGGGCAATAAATATGGAAGAAGAACAGGCAGTTATCGATCCTAATGAATGCGTTGGTTGCGGCGAATGTATGACTGTTTGTCCAACGGATGCAATATATCTGGATTGGAAAACTGAATTAACTGAGTTCAACGAAAGAATGGTTGAATATGCATATGCTTCAGTTAAAGATAAAGATGTGATTTACTTTAATTTTGTTTTAGATGTAACACCAGATTGCGATTGCGCTCCATGGAGTAATGAAACCTTGGTTCGCGACATTGGTATACTGGCTAGTAAAGATCCAGTTGCTATTGACAAAGCTTCATTAGATTTAGTTAATCAGGCAAATAAAGATGATTCAGAAGATATCTTTAAGATAACACATCCCCACACTGAAGGGCAAGTTCAAATAAATTACGGAGATACCATTGGATTAGGTTCAAAGGAATATGAGTTAATAAAAATTTAATAATAAATAATAAAAAGAATCCTAAAAATATATACTTAGGATTCTTTTATTATAATCAATTTGTGATTATTTTTAATTATTGATTTATTTTATTAAGAATATTATTTGTTTCATTTATAGATTCAAAATAGTATTCTGTTAATTGGTCTGATTCAACACTGATCTTTTCACATAACCTATTAATTTCTTCCCACTCTCCTTTTTCATAAGAAATTAGTAGATTTAATAAATCCCCAAGTAAACCAGTCTTTTCGAGTAAAGCACTCTTGATTTTTTGGGTAACTTTAATCTGTTTCAGAACATCATGGATTGGCAAATCTAAAAAAGCATCAATATTACTTAATAATCCCATTAATGAAGCTTCAAGCTTGGATTTCTTTAAATCACTATTCTCAGAAATCTTAAAGGCAAATTTTGAACGGATTAGCGAAATATTTAGTAGCTCTTTCGGTTTATCTTTCCCCATATCTTGCATCAATAATAAAGTAATCCAATAATTCAATTCTTTCAATCCTAAGTAAGTTAAAGCTCTTTTAATACTATAGATAGAATCTTTTTCTGCTCTTTGATCAATGGTTCTTAATAGTTTAAAAGTTAGATTTGCGTCTCTCTCTATAATCTCGCTAATCACCTGGTAAGACGGTTCATCACTTTGTAACTCATCAATTATTTGTAAATAATTTGGATTTATTGATTTTTTCCCTTTAATGCCTTCTACTATTTTAGGCTTACTAAAAAAATAACCTTGAAATAATTGAAAACCCATACTTATTGCAATATTATACTCTTGTCTAGTTTCAATTTTTTCAGCTAATAATATTTTTCTATCTCTTTTTGCTTTACGGACTTCATGTTTGATTGTCTCAAGGGGTGTCTCTCTGATATCAAATTTTATAATATCTGCATATTCAATCAGTGGATAGTCAGAATAACTCTCTACAAAATCATCTAAGGCAATTTTATAGCCTTCATTTTTAATTTCTTTAACTCTATTAATTAATTTATCTGTAATTTCAACATCCTCTAAAATTTCAATTACCAAATATTCTGGTTTAATCAAATGAAAAAAATCTGCATTTAAAACATCAGCATCAAAATTTATGAATGCCTTTTTTTGATTAATTATTTTTTCAAGGCCATGAATAAATAAACCATTAATTACCGTTGCAGTTGCCGATTGTGAAGAAAATCCTTCAAATTGAGTAGATTGTTCATTAATACGATAAAGTAACTCATAACCGAATACTTCTTCTTTTTTGTTAAAAATTGGTTGTCTTGCTATAAACATAATAGACCCCACTTAATCAACTATTGTTTATTTTTATTTTATCATGCCCTATATACCAAGGCAATACAAATTTAATCTCTCTGATTTTACTAACAAAAAAAGACTAGTGATATAAATAATCATTAATCTTTTTTTATTAGTTTTCAATTATAAATTAAATTATTTTGTTATGCTGCTTTTTTTTGAGATGAATCATTTTCAAATGCTGCTTTTAACATAGTTGAACCAGTGTAAGTTACAACACCAACGACTAACCAAGTTAAAATGTTTAATGGTAAGCTTTTAACGATTTGTGTAGCGATGATAACGCCTACAACACCACCTATTGTAATACCTAAAGATGCTTTTCTATCATAAGCAGCTTCTTTAACAAACTTGATAGATGCTACAGGCATTAAGAATGCACATGAACCCATCATAATTGGGAAAGCTACTCTTGATGACATACCTAATACATAAACTAATGCCATAGCTGGTGCATATAATCCAATACCCGCTGTCATTAAGGCACCTAGAATAAAGTTACCAACAACACCGATTACAAGTTTTATACCTGTTAAACCAATTGCTTCGCCGCCAACAGGCATCCATCCCATTTGACCTGATACCATTAAGAAAGCAGTAACTAATAATGCAACACCCATTACCATTTGTATCTTTTTTTCGTCCATTTTTGCAACTACACCAGCACCTAAGTACGCACCAATAGTGGCAGCTGCTAACATAGAAACTAATGTTACTATTTCCACTTCAATAACAGTAATAAAAATAAATGCTTCTAAAACTACGGGAATCGTACAAGATACATTTAATGTACCAGGTAAAACTCTATCATCAATTTGTTTAAATCCTCTTAGTAGAGCTGTCGTCGGTGCAAAAGAACCTATACCTAAGGCATCGAAAAAGTTTGTCACTGCTCCAATACCAGTTACTGTTGCAAAAGAGTTGTCTCCTAAATTGTCTTTGTTTTCATAGATATCTTTTCCAAATACAGCTGCAAATCCTGCAGTTATAACACCTAATACACCTAGCAAAATATTAATCATTTCAAATCACTCCTTCTAAACTGTTAAAAAATTCACTTATTAATGTAAAAAAACATTAAACTTGATTTATAATTGCCTCTTTTATCTAAAAGAGTTATTATTTAAATATTAAATCCATGCTTAACTGGATCTTTTGAGTCGATTACTAATTGATTAAACCCAGTAATATAAGCTGCACCAGTTATTTTTGGAATAATGGCTTCAAAGGCTCCTACTTTAGTTTTACCAATTATTTCCCCTTTAAATTTAGTTCCTAAAATACTTTCATATATAAATTCTTCATTCATTTTTAATAAACCTTTAGTGAATAGAGTTGCCATTTTAGCACTTGTGCCAGTACCGCATGGTGAACGATCAAACTGTCCTTGTCCGAAAACTACTACATTCTTATAATTGTCATTTTCAGTAGCTGGTTCTTCGTATATTTCAATTAGATCTATTGTATTTATATGTTCTAATTCAGGATGTACAACTTCAACTTTTTCATTAAGTTCTTTTAACAGTTGCATACCAATCTTTTTAATTTCAGACACATACTCTTTGTGAACCTTTAATCCTAATTCTTTTGCATTGATAATTGCGAAAAAACTTCCGCCAAATGCAATATCGAATGTTATTTTTCCAAGATTTTCTACTTCAACAGCAATATCTTTTTTATATAAGAAAGCCGGGACATTTACTATAGAAACACCTTTAACCGAACCTTCTTCAACATGTACATCTGCGGCAATTAATCCAGCTGGCGTATCTAAATTTACTTTAGTAACTGGTTCAACCATATCAACCATCCCTGTTTCAACAGCAACAGTAGCAGCACCTATTGAACCATGTCCACACATATTTAAGTATCCACCACCATCCATGAATACGATTCCAAAATCTGCTTTACTATTAGATGGAGAAGTAATAATAGAACCGAACATATCATTATGTCCTCTTGGCTCATGCATAGCTGAAGTTCTTATATAATCTAGTTCATTAATTAAATATTCTTTTTTCTTTGCCATTGTTTCGCCTTTTACTCTTGGTGTGCCACCAACAATTATTCTAGTGGGTTCTCCCATTGTATGAGAATCAATTACATGTATATTATTTGAAAATTTCATAATTCACCTTCACTTTCTCATTTTTAGTTTCAATAATGCTAAGGCTTTTTTAGCATCAAATTCATTTATAGTATTTTCCCCAACGACTTCTGTTTCGATACCTTCTTTGCTTTTATTAAAATCTAAAATTGTATCCATATATTCATTTTCTACAACAAACTTAGCTTGTTTACCAATAAAGCTTAAACCTACAAGTGGAATGCCTCTTTTGCCTATTTCGTTAATAGTATTTGCATAATCAACATGAGAATTTCCCCATCCATCTAAGGAAAAAATTACGCCATCTGTTCTCATAGATTCTAACCATGCAGCAGCTCTTTTACCAACAAAATACTTTTGTTTATTGTCTTGAGGTGTTCCAATAATCATGATCCCTTGTAAATCTATATCTTGGTCTTTGTCAACAATGTCTAATATTGGATCTCTAAAATGATGTAAACTTGTTTCTTTTGTTGAAGGACCTACGCCCATAATACCCCTCCTAAGTTAATGCTCTAAGAGCACCATCTCTATACTCATTTGGTGATAGTACAATTGGCATGTTTTGCAAATCTATAATTGATTTTCCACCGGTAAAACCACTTGGTTCATTCGGCAGAATTAAATTGTCATACATAGCACCTTGTCCAGCAACTTGTTTAACTATAACAACTTTTTTGTGATTTTTTTTATTAATTCCATCAATGAACTGATGTTTTTCATCGGCTTGTCGTCCATTGATTTCTTTTAGATGATTTCTAATATCCTGTGTAAAATCATCACAAGTTTTAAAGACTACATTAACCCATTCTCTACTAAAACAATCCATTGCCTTTAATGTCACATCAAAATGTATAATAATATCGTTTTTTGAAGGTGTTCCTGCTCTGCCTAACATTAGTTGTTCTTCCAAAATACCTTCTGAAGACCCAAACTCACCTAACTGTTTTCCAGTAGCATCTACACCTGTTAATACAATATAAGCACCTGTTAATGTATGTGTAATACCTTCACCAATTTCACCTAATACTTTTGTAGAAATTGGAATAACATCCATTATGGTATTAACTTCTTTTTTTAAATTGCTAGGATTCAAGATATCAATAGTGATATCTTGAATTTTTTCTTCTCTAGCAATTAACTTTTTCTCTAACTGTGAATCTATTGTTAAAATGTGGTCATTAATACTTGTCTTATTACCAAACATTACATTTTTTATGTGAAATGATTTAATAATCAACTTTCTTAATTCTTCATTCATATATTAAACCTTAAACTTCTGCAGTATATTCGTATGGTAACGGAATAATTTTTCCAGCAGATGGCATCTTCATCATTTCAGTTAATGAATCTTTAACGATACCCATTTGCATTTCTTGATCATTTGGAGCACCTGCATTAGCTCCCATTGGTACAAGTGGCGCAACGGCTCTTGGTGAACCATTTTGTCTAACTACTGGTGGAAGTGCAGCAATAATAACTGTAGGAATACCCGATTCCTCTATCGCTCGCTGTACAATTACAGCAGAACGGTGACAAGTTCCTCAACCAGCTGTTAATAAAACTGCGTCTACTTCATTATCATTAAGAATTTGAGCGATTTCTGGGCCTGTTTCTTCAGTGAATTTTTCTTGATCTCCTCCACCACCCATGAAACCAACATTAACATCTGCAATACTCTTGATGAAGCCTTCTTCAGCTAATTCTCTAATACGGTCGATTGGGAACATACAGTTAATATCTTTATTAACATCTGCATTATCATATCCACCATGAGATACCATCATATCTTCTACTGGTGCATCACCTGGTATAACTCTGTATGAAAAGTCCCCTGCTAAATTGAACTTTTTATCTGATGCTAAATGAACGCCTGCAGCTGTAACCAATGCAATTTTCATGTCTTTTAATTCTTTTTCAATTGGTGTCCATACTGGATCTGGCGTAATTGGAACGAAAATTTCCGATTGTAAGCCACTTACTACTTTACTCATTTTCTACCTCCTTAATTAAACATTACACTTTCTATATTCATCTATTTTGCTTTGTTGATCATATTTAACTTCTGGAAAAGTCATTTTGAATTGAACAGTTTGTCCTACTTCAATTTCATGTTCTGAAATAATCATCCGTTTGGGAACTGTGAAATTTCCTAAACGACCTTTTATATCAATTTCAACAAGACCTTCCTTAACTTTAACAACAATACCTTCCACTTCGATGAAGTTATCTTGGTAATTATTAGTCATATGATACCTTAGTTCGATTCATCTTGTTCGTAGATTTCTAATCGCTTTTTACTCTTATCTAAGACTTGTTCATTTTTTACTAGCTCAATTTTTTTATCTTTAGTTTCTTCTATTATTTCAACATTGTTAACCTTCACATTAGCATTCCATTTTCTTTCAGCTTTTTTAACTGTTTCACCATTCATAACACTTCTTAACATTTCAATTGCTCGAACTGCATCTTCTTGACAAAGTGTATTATTTGAAAGAATTTCATTTTCAATACCTTGCTTAGATTTGTTTAAATCTACCATGTTCTTCATATATTTGTTTCCTACAACTAAAGCGCCTTGTCGAGCTGAGAAAGTCATACCAACCACTGGTATTTCTCTTATACCTACTTGTTCGTGGTGAGAAGCAAAATCGATGTGGTTATTTCCGAATCCCTCAGTTGTAATAATTGCACCATCAACATCTAACATCTCAACTAAAGCTCCTAATCGCTTAGATACATAGAATTTTTCAGAGTTTACTTGAGGTGAACCAACAAATATTACGCCGCATAAATCTATATCTTCATTTAATAAAGCTTCTTTTACTAAAGGTTCTCTCCAGTAATGTCTTGAAGTTTCTTTTGAAGCAGGACCAATACAAGTTAATGCGTGTACCCCACCATCTAGAACTTCTAATGGTGATAAGACAATTGGTAAGTTACCTAAGTCTACATTCGGTTTTCCGCCTAAAATACCTACAGGCTCAAATGGTAAAATCAAGTTATCATGCATAGCGCCTTGTCCCATGATTTCTTTAATGATTACTACTTTCTTTTTACCAGCATTTCTTTTATGTGCTAATTTTTCTTCTTTTAAAACTTCACCTTCAAAACCTTTTAGTGCATCTCTTATCTCTTGAGTGATGAAATCTGTTGCTTTATGTGCTGCAAATGGTCCTGGACGCTCCATATTCATCTTAGAAACAATTTTCACTTCTGTTTTAATGAATATATCGCCTTTGTCAGGAGCACCTGGTCTGTTCCACATAACGTTTTTATCAATGATACCTTCAGATGAACCAAACTCTCCAATTTGAACACCATTTTCATCAGTTCCTGTTACAACAACTACTACACCGTCGATAACCTTTGTTACACCACTTCCTAACTCACCTTCAACCTTTGTAGCAATCGGTTGAATATCCATCAGTGTTTCGCTGTACTCGTCATAACGATCAGGTGTGATGATATCAAAACTAATATCTAAAACAAGATCATCAACATCTACAGCATCTTCACAAATATTTTTTCTTAAGTAAAGAACATTGTCTTCAATCTTTGTTTCATCAGCTAATTTAACTTCATCAATCTTATAATACTTCTTAGTTAAATTACCCATCACTTTGGCTTCTTTTACTTCTGTTTCACTTGCAGAAACTACTGATTCTGAAGCTGCCGTTTCTTGTACTGCATTTCCAACAACATTGTTCTGATTGCCACCAAAGTTCCCCATTGGAATTTCAATATTGATGTCTTTTCCTTCACCAATGTGAAGTTTAAAAACACCACCATTAGATACACTTGGAGTATTTGCAGGTTTTTGCTCTACAACTTTCTCTTCCTTTTTTACTTCTGCTACTTCTTCAGCTTCATTATTAGATTCAACTTTGTTTACACCTTCTAATAACTCCTCTGTTAATGGTGTTAGTGCATCTATTGTTTTCGTTAACTTAGCACCTAATACCTCTTCAATCGTTAATGCATTATCTGGAATTACAAGTAAACCAGAATCCTCTAAATCAGGAAAAAGATATGGATCTTCAAGATTAGATGGTTCGATTACTGTTCCTGCCTCGAATCGACAACATGTTATAGCTGTATCTTTTGCATGTTCCTTTGCTGTTTCATTAGTAATTGACATTATTAACCCTCCTTATTTCATTCTTCTATACAATTTATGATTTGTTGCTCTTAATACATGGTCTGTGCTGTGATAAATTGGAACTCCTAACCTAGGA
>DATFJG010000183.1:0-13984 GCA_035269305.1 Clostridia bacterium | reverse complement strand
GGGATATTTCTTGTATATAGTGTGTTGGTTACTTTGCCTTCATTGGGAGTTACAGTAAGAAGATTACATGATACAAATAGAAGCGGTTGGTTTCTTTTAATAGAATTAGTTCCTGTAATTGGAGGAATTTATTTATTGATAATATGTGCTGAAGAAGGTACCCTTGGTGAAAATGATTATGGTAAAAAACCTGAAAAATAGATAATCCCAACTAAAATTAGATTGAATAGAAAGTAATTATGCAGTTTTAATGATCAGGCCGGAAGAGAAAGAGAAGATTGATTGGCTGTTAGTTTTTTGCCTGAGGATGTTGAGGAGGGTGATATTTTAGATTTTCAAATTAAAAAAATTATGGAGAAAAAGAAAATGATAAAAAAAATTAAAGAATTAATTGAGCAGTTGAAGGATGAAAACAAGTAATTTATTTTAAGTGATTTTTGATTCAGTGACATTATTGTAGATGAGCTTAGGTAGATACGGAATTAAGATGTTAAAAATAGAATAAAGTGGAATATTTTATTATATGAAGTAACTATTTTCTATAGATATAAGTTAAAAGTAATTTTACGGTCAGAATAGGGGGTAATAAAATGAAAGTAGGTTTTGTTGGTGTAGGTGAAATGGGAAGTGGAATGGCAAAAAACACGAGTAAATCTGGATTTGAAGTATATGCTTATGATATAGATAAAGATAAGATGAAGGATTTAGAAAAAGATGGTGTTTATTCTTGTAATTCAGTAAAAGAATTAGCTGAAATATCAGATGTGGTTATAACTATGCTTCCTTTGTCTCCTGTTGAGCATGTTTTAGAGGATATAGTAACGGGTGAAAATGGTTTAATTGAAGTAATGAAACCTGGTGAAATTATTATGGATGGTGGTAATACATCACCCGAAATGGCTAAGTTTTTATCTGATAAGTGTGAAGAAAAAAATATTGATTTTCTTGATATACCTGTAAGTGGAGGTGGAATTGGAGCTGAAAAAGGTGAACTTTCAGCTATGGTGGGAGGAAAAAAACAAACTTTAGATAAAGTTCTTCCTATTTTAAAAAGTTTTAGTAGGAGTATTAACCATTTTGGAAAAGCAGGAATGGGACAAACTGCAAAATTAGTTAATAATATGATGGTCAATATTAATCTGGCTGGTTTTGCTGAAGCATTTATGTTTGCAAAAAAAAAGGGACTGGATATAGGTAAATTATATAACGCAGTTAGTGGAGGAGCATCTTCAAGTTGGGTTATGAAAAATTTCGGGAAAGCAATTTTAGAACGAAATGAAGAAGATCCTTATTCTAGAGCTGGTTATGGACCAAGAGGGGGTATGGACCGGGAACTTGCTTGGGCGTTTAATATGGGGAATCCAGAAGATCTTCCGATGTCAGTTAGTATAGCAGCCCATGAGATGTATAAAATGGCTAGAGCTGCAGGTTATAAGGAGGGTTGTTATGAACCATTATTTGAATATTATGCAGAACTAGTTGGAGATACTATAATTGGAGAATGTAAAGAATAATAAGTTTACATCAAAATTCCCCCATAATAAGAGAATATTATGGAGGTTTCAGAAATTAAGTAGATGTAATACTGGTTAATTACTTGGATGGCAATCTTATTATAGAATTTTTTCTATATTCTTTTAATAATATTGTTCCAAAACTCATATTTCATTCCACGAGGAAAAAGAAAAGTGTAATGAGTTTAAATGTCCTATTGTGGAATGGTCGATAGAGTTTTGGGTTTATAGTTGATGAGTATGCGATTAATCAGGAAACCGAAGAAAGTAAGATGCCAAATATGACATGCCAAAAATGTAATACAAAGATGAAACTTGTTAAAACTATAGAAAAGTAATCCCTACTATAAAGAAAAAGAAATTTCAATTATAGTAGGGTGGTTATAGGTCATTTTTTAACTATTTGATGACGGTTTGAGAAATTACCTTAATTTTATATATCTTTTTCACAAAAATCACCTACTCAAATGTAAATTATATAATGAATGTTCTGTGAAAAGGCGAATTTATTTTATTTTCGAAATTCGTTATTATTATCATTTTAGGAATTATATTATTCTAATTAACATTAGATAATTTTTTCGCATTGCAATTTTATAGATTAGGATAAAAAAAGATTCCACCGGAGAGGTGGATTCTTTTGAAAATTAAGATAAGTTAATAGTCAATGAGTAGATTAAGCGAGGAAAGAATGAAAATTTTAAATCAGTTAATTACTTGTTTAACTATATTTAGAAATTCTTTTTCTGATAATAATTTTTCGTTTTTTGAAGATTCTTTTTTAACTATTTCAAGAATTTTTAATTCCTCTTTTTCAGTAGAATCAATATCTAATTTATCTAAATATAATTTTATGGAATCAATACCACTGTTTTTACCTAAAACCACTTGGGCCTTTTGACCTACAAATTCAGGTTTAATAGGAGTTAATTCCAATGGGTTATTATTTTCACAATTTTTATACCAACTAGCTATAATTCCTGATTCAATATTAAACAAGGTATTACCAATTATAGCTTGATTATTTGCGAGTGGGATATCGGCTGCATTTCTCATAAATTGAGATAATTCATACATTTTATTATACTCTAAATTTAAATCAATATTGTACATCGTTAACAAAGCAGTAGCTAATTCTTCATAAGCTACATTTCCTGCTCTTTCTCCAATGCCGCTTATAGTTGTATGAGCCACTTCAACTCCAGAAGCTAAAGCCATTAAAGTATTTGCTGTACCCAAACCAAAGTCATTGTGGAAATGAGCTTCTAAGGGTTTATCAATTTCTTCTTTAATTTTGTTGACCAGGAAAGGAATAGAGTGTGGTGAACATGCTCCAAAAGTATCTACTAAACCTAAAGCATCCATATGACCTTCATTTGCCACTTTTTTAATTAAATCTATAAACCAATTCATTTCGGCTCTTGAACCATCAATTGGGAAAAAGACTACATATAGGCCTTGTTTATGAGCATATTCAGTAGCCTCAATTGCTAAATTAATAGCCTTTTCTAATGGCCATTTATAAGCGGTTTTAATAATATGTTCACTTGAAGGGATTTCTATGACTATACCATCTACCCCACAATCAACTGCATGTTTTACATCTTCTTTCATACATCGTGAAAATGCAAATATATCTAAATCTAAATTTTTCTTACAAATCTTTTTTATAATATCTTTATTTTGTTTTGAAACTGCTGGCATACCTGCTTCAATTCTGTGTATACCCATTTCATTCATCTTTTCTACTAGTCTAATTTTTTCTGAAGGATTAAAGAAAACTCCCGCTTGTTGTTCTCCATCTCTCAATGTAATATCGTGCAATTTTATATTATCAGAAAAATTTATATTTTCAGTTACATCTTTATAAAAATTCCAAGGACTAGTAAACCAGTTTTCAGTTTTATATTTTGTCATATTTGACCTCCTAAAATTAATTTATTTTAAGTATAATTATTTTCTAAAGTCTTCATTTATTGGCAGTGCTTGTCGTGCTGTTAAACCTCCATCCACTAACATAATTTCACCGTTTATATGATTAGCAAATGGGGTTGATAAAAATACTACACTTTCAGCAACAGCTTTAGTTGGTATTAATTCCTGGGTAGGTATACAATCTTCAAATTTTTTTCTTAATTCTGGAGTATTCAATCTTACTTTTGCCATTTTTGTATCTACAATTCCTGGAGCAATAGCATTCACATTAATATTATATTGAGCAAATTCTAAGGCTAAAGATTGAGTAAGGAGATTTACAGCACCTTTACTGGAACCATAGGCTGCTCTATTTTCAGCTGCCAATTTGCCATTTATTGAACTAATATTTATTATTTTGCCACCATTTTGTTTTTTCATATATTTAGCAACTTCTCTAGCGGTTAAAAAGGATCCTGTTACATTTACAGATAAAGATTTTTCAAAATCTTCTTTTGTAGTTTCAAAAACTGATTTTCTAATTAAAACTCCTGCTACATTGACTAATACATCAATATCACCAAATTTATCAATTACATATTCAATACATTCTTGTACTGATTTTGAAGATGTTACATCTAATTTGTGAGCAAATATATTTGAATTATCTACCATGTCTTCAACACTTTTTAGGTCTATATCTCCAATAATTACCTTAGAACCTAACTTTTTAAAAGTTTTTACAATTTCTTTGCCAATATCTCCGGAGCCTCCAGTAACTAAAACCACCTTATTTTTTAATTTTAAGTTCATTATTAACCTCCTAATAATAAATATTTAAAGTAAAAACAATGATATTTGAGGAACAAAAGCTATTAAAAACAAAGTTAGTACTAATATTATGAAAAATGGAAGTATTTTTTTAGAAATGCCTTCAATTGTAACAGGATAAATACTACACGCAGTAAACAAATTAACTCCTAAAGGAGGAGTTATAACTCCTACACAAACAGAAACAACCATTATTATACCAAAATGTATTAAACCTATTCCTAAACTGGTCATTAAAGGAGCAAATAGAGGTGCCAAAATAATTATATATGCATTTCCTTCCATAAAAGTACCAATAAATACCAAGAATAATAATATAATTGATAATAACATACCTTGACTGATATCAAGACCTAATAATAGATTAGCGATTTTTTGAGGAATCATATTCATGGAAACAATCCATCCAAAAAAAGATGAAGCAGCAATTATTAACATAACTACTGAAGTATTTTTTATTGCTGTCAAAAAGATTTCCTTCATATCTTTTATACCAAATTCTTTATATATGAAAAAGCCAACAATAAAACCATATAAACTTGCAATAGCAGCAGCTTCTGTTGGTGTAAAAATTCCACCATAAATACCTCCTAGGACAATTACAGGCATTAATAAGGCTAAAATAGCATCTTTAAAACTTTGCCATATATCTTTGAAGGTAGGTATGTAACCTATTCCTTTATAACCTTTTCTTTTTGATATAAACACATTATAAATTATTATAAATAACCCACATACTATCCCAGCGCCAATTCCAGCAGTAAATAGATTTGCTATCGATACTCCCATTACATTACCATAAATAATTAAGGGAATAGAAGGAGGGATTAAGATCCCTAATGATCCAGCTGTTGAAACAAGAGCACTTGCATATCTGTCATCATAACCATTATCATCCATAGCAGGAATCATTATGGAGCCTATAGCAGCAACTGTTCCTGTACTAGAACCACTAATTGCACCAAAAAACATACAAGATAATGTAGTAACAATACCAAGTCCTCCTGCTACAAATCCTATTAAATTGTTAGCAAAGTTAATTAATTTTCTAGATATTCCTCCTTCTTGCATTAATTTACCTGCTAACATAAAGAAGGGAATAGCCAATAATGGAAAAGAATTGCTTGCTAAAAACAATTTTTGAGGCACTACTAATAATGGTATATCTGATACTACTACAGTAACTAAAGAGGCAAATCCTATACTAAAAGCAATAGGTGTTCCAATCAATATCAAAATAATAAAAGTTCCAAATAATACTATAGGAATCATGCCTTATCACTCCTAATATTCCCATACAATTTCTGAATAAATCTAAGTGAAATAAATGTAAAACCCAGTGGTACCCCTAAATATGGTAATCCCATAGGGATTCTAAGAGCCGGACTCGATTGTCCAAGTTGTGTTTGTCTAATTATGACACTAAAGCCAAAATAGATAACCAATATACTAAAAATTAAACAAATAATATATACTAAGTTTTCACAAATTTTAGATACATGTTCAGGCAGATAATTCACTATTGCTTTCACACCAATATGAGCATTTTCTCTAACACCGTAACTTGCAGCTATAAAAACATTCCAAACAAAGAGAAATCTTGATAGTTCTCCAGTCCATTGCATTTGAGCGTTTATTATAAACCTATTTGCGACCTGGAGTAATACAACAAATGTCATAGCTGATACAAGAATTACAAGAATATTTTCTTCTAATTTATCAAGGTATTTCATTTTTTAATACCCTCCTCATAAAAATTTAAAAGGATAAACAGGGGGTAATACCCCCTGTTTTTAGTTAATCTAAAATTCTCTTTCGTATTTTTCTCCTATTTCAATTATCTTATTAATCCATTCTTCATTTAATTCTTTTTTGAAATGTTCATAAACTGGTTGAGAAGCTTCAAAAAATGCTTTTTGATTTGCATAATTTACTTTCATACCAGCTTCCTTGAATTTATCGAGTAGTACTTCATTTTTCTCTTGATTCTTTTGACGACATACCTCAGCACCTGCTTGTGCTGCTTCCATTAAAACTTCTTTTTGTTTTTGATTGTAATTATCCCATATATTTTTTTGAATTAAGAGAGGGGTAGCACTATAAAAATGATGTGTAATGGATAAATAATCTTGTACTTCAAAAAAATTAAATGTGTCGATAATAGGAAGAGGATTTTCTTGTCCATCGATAGTACCCTGTTGAAGTGCAGTGAATACTTCCCCAATAGCCATTGGAGTTGGAATTCCCCCCCACTCTCTAACTGATTTAAGATGAACAGGTGTTTCCATTAATCTAAATTTAAGTCCTTTTAAATCTTCAGGCTTATTAATGGGACGCTTATTATTTGTAAAGTTTCTAAATCCAACTTCAAAATAAGATAACCCTTTAATAGTTTCATCTTCTAAAGTATCAAGTATTTCTTGACCAATTTTGCCATCTAAGACTTCATATGCATGTTCTCTATTTTTAAATAAAAAGGGAAGATCTAATACCATAAAAGATTCGGAAAAGCCAGTTAAAGGCGCGGTACAAGCTAAACACATATCTAGTGTGCCCATTTGGAGACTTTCCACATATTCTCTTTCGCTTCCTCCCAATTGGCCGGAAGGATATATTTCTACCTTAATATCAGAATTCTTTTCTACAACTTCTTTAAATTCCAATAGTCCTTTGTGATAAGGATGATCAGGATTACAAACATGAGCAACTTTTAAATTCATATCAGCAGATTGAACTGAATTACCAAATGAAAAAACCAACATAAAAATAATTAGCATTAAAGTAATATTCTTTTTATTTAACATTAATTTACACCTCTCTATTTTTTAGTAATATTGATAAAGATTTTAAGAAATTTTATCCCATAAAAGCACCTCCGTTTATTGAAATAACTTCCCCAGTTATCCAGCCAGATTCATCTGATGCCAAAAAGAGCATTAGGTTTGCAATGTCTTCTGTAGTCCCGCCTCTTTTATAAGGGATGGTATTTTGTAATTTATTTATTACTTCTTGGGTAAAGTTTTCTTCAAATAAGGGAGTAATAATAGGTCCTGGTGCTATAGCATTAACATTTATACCCTTTGGAGCTACTTGTGCTGCCAAAGTTCTAGTTAAACCAACAACACCACTTTTGGAAGCGGAATAATCTACCCCAACAGTTCTACCGGTGACAGCACATATAGAAGCAACGTTTACAATTTTTCCATATTTTCTTTCGATCATATGATCGATAAATGCTTTGCAACATAAATATTGACTTGTTAAATTAACTTCTATTAGATCATGCCAATCTTCTAAAGAAATATCTTGAATTCTAGCTGATCTTGCTTTTCCAGCGTTATTAATTAAAATATCTAATTTATCTATATAATTAAATGTTTCTTTCTTCATATTCATTACATCATCTTTGTTTGATACATCTGCCTTAATTGCTATACTTTCTGTATCCATATTATTATTGATTTCTTCCGAGACTTCTTTAACTGAAACATAATCAATATCCACCAATATTAATTTTGCTCCTTTTTTTGCAAAAGTGTATGCAGTTTTTTTTCCAAAACCACTACCAGCTCCTGTTATAACAGCTGTTTTTCCTTTTAATTTGCTCATTAGAACACATCCTTATTTAAATAAATGTCTATCACAATAAATTTTCTTCTTCTAAGATTTCCAAGGTCCATCTAACAGCATTTTTACATACTGATGGACATTTATCGTCATGGCCCCCAGCTTCATCAAATGCTTCATATTCATCATCATCCCATAAATTGAAATGTTTGCCCATCAATTCTTCATGGATATCATAACATTTTGAACTACCATATTCTTCTTCAAATTTGTTTACTAATTTTTTAGCTATACGAAATGAATCAAATCTAACTTTTTCAGGGTCTTCAAAATTATCATATTCTCTACCTAAAAAGCTACTTAAAACCATAACGCCTCCGGTAAGGGCGCCACAAGATTGGCCTTTCAAACCAATACCACCAGCTAAACCTGTTCCAGCTTTAAACACACTATCCGTTATTTTTTTAGTATGTACATTGTGATTTTCAAATGCTTCCCTTATTGCTCCTAAAACAACCTGTGAACAGCCTTTATAAGTTTGTTCATATTTGTAAGCTAAGTTTTCTGCATCTTTGATTAAGTTATTAGTCATATTAACCTCCTTGAAATTATAAAAAATAAAATTCAAAAATGAACAAAATTTCAGAATATTTTTTACATAACTAAATTCCCTCCTTCCTACCATCCTACTTAAAAAAATTAATTTTTTGTTATTAGATCAATAAATTCTTTTTTTGTGAAGTTTAGATGTTCTTTCATAATTTCTTTTGCCTTGTGTGGGTTTTTATCTTTAATAGCTTTTAAGATAATTTTATGGTGTTCTAATGATTTTTCGAGTATATTTTTCTCCTTAATAATTTTAAGTTGGTATTCTTTTAATAGTTCTTGGATTAAAGAGTATATTTCCAAAAGAACATTATTTTGAGTTGATTTAGCTAGATTTATGTGGAATTTCACATCATTTAAAACGTATTGTTTAAAGTTATTTTTATTAGATTTCATTTTTTTTAGGGATTCTTCTAATTCAGTAATATTCTCTTTTTGAGCTTTTTTTGCAGCTAAAATTACTGTTTCTGTTTCTAAAATAGACCTTATTTCCAATAATTCAAGGTAATCTATATCCTTTGTACATATATGAATTTCTAATGATTCTTTCAATAAATTACTATCATTTAAACTTATAGTGTTTTTCTTGCCTTCTTTTTTTATCACATTCATTAAATCTAGTATTTTTAAACCTTCTCTCAAAGTTGTTCTGCTTATTTTCAATTCTTCAGAAAGATCCCTTTCGCTTGGTAATTTATCTCCAATTACTAAATCACCATTCAATAATTTCTCTATAAAATGATTCACCACTTGTTCAGACAAACTATTTTTATCAATCGGATCTATTTTCATTTCTAAACACCCTATTCTTTATAATTTTGATTCATTATATACATGATTTAGATGTTCTAATAAAGTCTGTTTAGCAAGCTCAGTATTATCGTTGTTCATATGAGTGAAAATTTTGCGATGATATTTTAAAGATTTACTAATTATTTCTTCTAAGTTTTTTATATCATTTTCTAAAAAAAGTAAGTTAGATATTTTTTTATAGACAGTTAATAATAATTTATTGTTAGCAGCTTTGATAATTTCAAGGTGAAAATTTTGATTTACCGATATATATTTATCGGGAATAGATGAGTATTTTTCACATTCCTTTAAATATTTTTCAATATTGTTTTTAGCTTCTTTTGTCAGCCTATTAATAGCTAACTCAATAGACTTACATTCAATAATTTTACGGACTTCGAATAAATCTTTCATTTTATCCTTTTCCAATTTAGAATATAATTTTAAGCTCTTATTATGAAATTCGTATAAATTTTCATTAATCATATAACCATCTTTGTTTTTTTTAATTATTTCTAGATATTCCAAAGCTGCAAGTGTTTCCCTTATTGAATTTTTACCGACATTGAACATTTCTGCCATTTCATTTTTGTTAGGTAATTTATCGCCAGGCTTTATTTCTCCTGATTTAATTTTGTTTTTAATTTGTTCGATAATAAGATTTGGAATTGTATCTTTTTTTAGCAACACTATCACCTCTATATATACTACCATTTGAAGTTCCTACCAAAGTATCTATATATATATATACCATAAATTATTAAAAAGTCCTGCAAATATTATTAATTTTTTTTGTTAGGATAAATTGTATAATTAAATGCACGGTACTTAGAATAAATATGATACACTCTGTTATCTATAATGATGGGGAAATTTCATATATCTCAGGAAAAAGAATAAAACCAAGTAAAAACTAATAATACTAGCCTGAATTATTCATAACCAAAGCCCTAAATAAACATTATCCCTGCTATGTTAGCAAATTTAACTAATAAGGTATTTCACACATTGGGTGAAAGAAATATCCGAAATAAATCAGTAAAAATCATGGAAAGGGAGGCCCAAGTACTATATAATAGTACTAACATAAAAACCACAAAGGAGGGCCTCCCATATGGTTAAGATATCAGAAAAAACGATGAATTTCAATAGCAAAGTGAAAACAAATTTTAATGGTGGAGATTTAACGTCAGACTCAGGACTATTACTTTTAAAAAGAATTTGATAATAAAATTGGCTTTAGTCAAGTAATTAAAGAAAATTTATCTTTTGATGATAATATCAACCATAGAAAACACAAAAACGAAGATGTGATCTTACAAAGAATCTATCAAAATGCCACTGGTTACCATGCTGATAGTGATGCAAATGATCTGAGATATGATAATATATTCCAGACTATATTAAATAAAGATATTTTAGCTTCACAATCTAATATTTCAAGAGTAAATACCAAATCAAATAAAGAAAATATGAAACAATTACAGAAAGCAAACTATAACTTACTTGATAAAACACACAATTTTAAACCACCGGAAGAGATAATATTTGATCTTGATTCAACTAACTGTGAAACTTATGGAGACCAATATGGTTCTGCATATAATTATCATTATGGGGCAAATGGATATCATCCTCTATTAATGTTTGATGGAGCCACGGGAGATCTCATTAAAGCTAAGCTTAGAGCTGGTAATGTCTATACCTCTAGAAAAGCTGTTAGATTTGTTGGACCAGTATTTAAAAAGTATAGTAAAAGATTCAGAGAAATACCTCTTTATCTAAGAGGTGATAGTGGTTTTGCTAAACCAGGCATCTATAAAATAGCTGAAGAACATAATATCCTCTATACTATTAGATTAAAGGCTAATGCAAGATTATATGATTTAGCCCAACCATTAGAAGAAAAATTAGTTCAAAAAACCCGAAATAATCTTTATGAAAAACAGGTTGTTTATGGCCAACTTAACTATAAAGCTGTTAGTTGGAATAAAGAGCGAAAAGTTATTGTAAAAGTTGAAAAACCAATAGGAGAACTAACTTATAATTATAGCTTTATAGTTGCTAATATCAAAAGTTGGTCTACCAGTGAAATAGTTAATTTTTATTGTCAACGTGGTACCATGGAAAACTTCATTAAAGACGGTAAAAATGGTTTTGCCTTTGCTAAGATGAGCAGTAGTAAATACTGGGCTAATGCCAACAAACTACAGCAGATGCTTTTAGCCTATAATTTAAATAACTGGATGAGGCGTCTTTGTTTCCCTGAAAGTAATAAATCAGATAGAATAAGAACTATTAGAACAAAGCTAATAAAAATAGCAGGAAAAATAGTAAAAACCGGTAGATATATTTATTATAAACTTGCCAGCAGCTGTCCTAACAAAAAATTGTTTTTTAGAGTTTTATCCAACATACAAAATTTAGAGTTTGCATGATTAAGTAACTTAATTTAATAAAAAATCTTATAAAAAAGAAAAGTTACTTAATTTCACAGGATAACTATCTCTAATTTTAATAGTCAATTTTACCAAAAGGTCTAATTAATGATTATTTAGTTCAAATCGACAATATCATTTGGTTTATCTTATCATTTGAGTTGATTGTGAAAGGTTTTATTAAAAAAAGCCTTTTTAAAGTGCTATGAATAATTCAGGTTAAAAATATTGCAAAAGAGAGTTATTTATGGTTGAAAAAAATCACCTTTCTCCTTTTGTATTTTGTTATTTGATAAAGTTTAATTAAAAATAACCAAATTATTATATCCTAATTTTTTATGATAAATCAGTTTAATTTGAGTTTATAATATTTGTTATTTTAAGGTATTTTGTATTGTGTAGACATTTAAAAGTTTAGAACATAGAAGGGTTTATATACAATGGATTATCGTTTAGAAAAAGATAGTTTAGGAGAAATAAAGGTTCCTAAAGATGTTTATTATGGAGCACAAACTCAACGCTCTTTTAATAATTTTAGGATCGGGAGTGAAAAGATACCAATTGAAGTCATAAAAGCTTATAGTATAATCAAAAAGTCAGCTGCTATAGTGAATAATGAGTTAGGGCTATTAGATAATTATAAAAAAGAATTAATTTTGAAAGTATGTGATGAAATTATAAATGAAAAATTTAATGGAAAGTTTCCCTTATTAGTTTGGCAAACAGGTTCAGGAACACAGACTAATATGAATGTAAATGAAGTAATTAGTAATCGAGCTATTGAAATAGTAAGCGGTAAAATAGGCAGTAAGACTCCTGTTCATCCTAATGACCATGTTAATATGTCGCAATCTTCAAATGACACATTTCCTACTGCTATGTCTATAGCAGCGGTTAATCTTATACAAAATAAATTATTACCCTCATTAAATAATTTGAGAGATACTTTATATGACAAATCAAAAAAATTTGTAGATATTGTTAAGACTGGACGCACTCATTTAATGGACGCAACACCTATTACTTTGGGTCAGGAATTTTCTGGATATGTGAGTCAACTTGATCATGGAATAAATGCTGTTAAAAATACATTACCACATCTGAAAGAGTTAGCTATAGGTGGAACTGCAGTGGGGACAGGTTTAAATACACATGAAGAGTATGCAAAAAAAATTACCAAGAAAATTTCCAAACTGACAGGATTGAAATTTAATAACGCACAAAATAAATTTGAACAAATTGCTGCACATGATGATATAGTTGAAGCTAGTGGGGCTTTAAAAACATTAGCTACTAGTTTAATAAAAATTGCTAATGATATTAGATGGCTTTCTTCTGGGCCTAGGTGTGGAATTGGTGAAATAAATATCCCAACTAATGAACCTGGAAGTTCAATTATGCCTGGGAAAATTAATCCTACTCAAGGTGAAGCAATTGTGCAAGTATGTATTCAGGTAATAGGAAATGATACGACAATAAATATAGCTGGCTCGTCGGGAAATTTTGAATTAAATGTTTGTAAACCAATCTTGATATATAATTTTTTACAGAGTGTAAACATATTAGCAGATGCTTGTAATTCATTTAATAAAAATTGTGTCGTTGGAATTGAACCTAATTATGACAAAATAGAAGATTATATGGAAAAGTCATTAATGCTGGTAACAGCTTTAAATCCAATGATTGGTTATGATAAATCAGCAGAAATTGCTAAAAAAGCATTCGAAGAAAATATAACGTTAAAGGAATCGGCATTAGACCTTGGTTATATTCAGGAAGATGAATTTGAAAAATTGGTAAATCCAAAAAAAATGGTAAATCCTTGGACCTAAGTCAATATGGGACTTAAGTCAATATCTTGGACACAAATAGTTTAACTTTTTTAATTAACAGCTAAAAATTTGTTTTCAAATTCAATAGGTGCTAAATAATCGATACTGCTATGAATTCTTTCACGATTGTACCGGTTATCAATAAATTGGAAGTAAAAATTGAATATACTTAATTTAGTAAATTTAAAAAAAACTGGTTTTATGTCAATGTCTTAGACATAATTAATTTTGTTTTAATAATTATTGTATACTACTTCATTGTAAAAATATAAATAATATTTAGATTGTTAATTTGTAGAAAGTAGTTTGCGAAATAATAATGTGAAAATAAATAATCCTGCTAAAATCCTGCTAAAATATTTGATAATGAATAAAGAAAGTTGATAAAGTTCATAAATATCCGCACCTATAAATGCTTATTTAACGAGATTTATGGCAATTATTAAAAAAATATGATAATAGCTAGAAAGGACTTGAAATCCGGTGAAGC
>DATFJG010000182.1:0-43236 GCA_035269305.1 Clostridia bacterium | reverse complement strand
GCGTCTTTACCACAGGAACTAATGAATACTCTTTATAAGGATATATTTGATCAGAGTGAAATTGAAATTAATATTATAAATGAATCTGTTGAAATGATAAAATTGCAATGTGAGGGAGAAGAAAAAAAATTCTTTCTGAATCACGATTTTACAGTTCAAGAAGGAATTGAGCCAATAAGTTACATTAGGAGATGATTCTAAATGGCAACGTTGAAAGATATTGCTGAAATAGCTAATGTTTCAGTGAGTACTGTTTCTAGAGTTTTAAATTATGATCAGACACTTTCTGTTTCTGATCAGACCAGAGAAAATGTGTTTAAAGCTGCAGAAGAATTAAATTATAAAAAATTAAAGTCAAAATCTGATTTACAGAAAAAAAAGAAGGAAGAGCTGCTTATTGGAATTATTGAATGGTATTCTATGAGCGAGGAGTTATCTGATCCTTACTATTTATCTATAAGATCTGGGATAGAGCGGGCTTGCTTTGAAAGAAAAATTCAAATTAAAACAATTTTTAAAGAAGATGGAAAAATTCATATGGACCATTTAAGTGATGTAGATTCAATTATTGCTATTGGGAAATACTCTCAAAATGAAGTTAAAATGTTTTCTAGTTTCACCCAGAACATTGTATTTGTAGATTCGTGTCCCAATGACCATTTATATGATTCTGTTGTTGTTGATTTTTACGATGCAATGGAAAATGTTATTGATTACTTAATTGACAAAGGTCATGAAGCCATTGCATTTTTAGGTGGCAAAGAATTTGTCGGCGATGATCAAGAAGAATTAATAGATCCTCGTGAATCAGCATTTATAAATATATTGTCTAATAAAAATCTATTGAATAAAGAATTAATCGTTAATGGCCCTTTTAATGTTGAATCTGGCTATAATCTAGCAAAAGAAATTGTTAGAAAAGGAGATTTCACCGCTATTTTTGTTGCAAGTGATTCTATGGCAGTTGGGGCTATTCGCGCCCTTAATGAGTTGGATTTTAAAATTCCTAAAGATATCAGTATTGTTGGATTTAACGATATTCCAACTGCAGAGTATTTAATGCCACCATTAACAACGGTAAAAGTTTATACAGAGTATATGGGTAGAACTGCTGTTGAGAAAATTTTATCTAAAATTAATTTTGATCGAATGATTCCTCAAAAAACAGTTATACCAACTGAACTAGTTGAAAGAGAAAGTGTATTAGAAAGATAGAAAATGGAGGTTTAGATGATATTAGTATGCGGTGGTGCCGGTTATATTGGTAGCCATATGGTCTATCGATTAATTGAAGATGGTAAAGATGTATGTGTAGTTGACAATCTATCTACTGGCTTCGAAAAAGCGGTTCATAAAGAAGCAAAATTTTATAAAGGTGATATTAGAAACGATGAATTAATGGACCAAGTATTTTCTGAAAATCCAATAGAAAGTGTTGTTCATTTTGCAGCATCTTCCCAGGTTGGTGAAAGTGTTCAAAAACCATTGAAATACTATGACAATAATGTGAACGCTTCATTGCAACTGATAAAGTCTATGCTTAGAAACAATGTTTATAATATTGTATTTTCATCTACAGCAGCTATTTTTGGAAACGTAGAAGCAATGCCTATTACAGAGGATACTCCTAAAAATCCAACGAGTCCTTATGGTGAAACAAAACTGGCCATCGAAAAGATGCTTGATTGGACAAGTCGTGTAACGGATTTGAATTATGTTGCCCTTAGATACTTTAATGTAGCAGGTGCCCATCATACCTCTAAAATTGGTGAAGCCCACAATCCTGAAACACATTTAATTCCAATCGTTTTACAAGTAGGTCTTGGAAAACGAGACAAAATTTTTATCTTTGGAGATGATTATAATACTAAAGATGGTACATGTGTAAGAGATTATATTCATGTTGAAGACTTAGCTGATGCACATGTGTTAAGTTTAAAATATTTAAAGGAAGAGAAAAAAAGCAATGTTTTCAATTTAGGTAATGGTGAAGGTTTTTCTGTAAAGGAGATTATTGATTCTTCAAGAAAGGTAACAGAAAAAGAAATTCCAGCTGAAATGGCTGATCGTAGGCCAGGGGATCCTGATAATCTTATTGCTTCTAGTGAAAGAATAAAAGCTGTACTTGGTTGGGAACCAAAATATGCAAATGTTGAAGACATTATTGATAGTGCTTGGCAGTGGCACTTGAATAGTAGATATTAAGAGGTGTTATTATCAATATAAACAAAGAAATATCAAAACTAATTGAATATGGAATAAAAAATGAAATGATTATGGTTGAAGATCAAGTTTACGTAGCTAATCGAATCATAGCTTTACTTGGGTTAGATACTTTTGAATTTGAGCGTGTTAAATCAGAAGTCAATTTAACAGATATTCTTAACAGGATACTAGATTTTGCTGTTCAAGAAGGTGTTATCGAAAAGGATATTGTTGCCCTAAGAGATGTTTTTGATTCAAAACTAATGAATGAGTTAATGAAACGCCCGAGTGGAGTTATAAAGGATTTTAACTTACAGTATAGTAAGAATTCAAAAGCGGCAATGGATTGGTTTTATCAATTAAATAAAAATTCGAATTATATAAGAACAAATAGAATTGCAAAAAATATGAAATGGAAGACAGAAAGTGCCTATGGGTTACTAGATATCACTATTAATCTTTCAAAACCTGAAAAAACGCCTGAAGAGATTGTTATGGCTTCAAAGGCAAAGGATTCAAGTTATCCAAAATGTTACTTATGTAAAGAAAATGAAGGTTATGAAGGGCGTATAGATCATCCAGGTCGTGCCAACCATCGAGTAATACCAGTAAATTTAAATGATGAGGAATGGTTTTTTCAATATTCACCATACTCATATTTTAATGAACACGCTATAGTTTTTAAAGGTACACATGATCCAATGAAGATTTCTCTAGTGACATTCAATAGACTCTTGGATTTTATTGAGAAATTTCCCCATTATTTTTTAGGGTCAAATGCTGATTTACCAATTGTTGGCGGCTCTATTTTAAGTCATGATCATTTTCAAGGGGGATGCTATGAATTTCCAATTGAAAAAGCAAAAAGCTTATTAAAAACAAAAATTGAAGGCTATCCAGGTATTGACTTATCAATTGTTGATTGGCCAATGTCTGTTATTAGAATTTCAGGCTCGGATAAAGAACGCTTAGCTGAACTGGCATGGAATATTGCGATGGTTTGGAAGAACTATAATGATGAAAGCGTTGGTATTGTTTCACATACTGACGATGAGCATAACACTGTTACACCGATTGCTAGATTTAAAAACAATCACTATGAAGTTGATTTGGTTTTAAGAAATAATCGGACAACTGATGAATTTCCTATGGGTATATTTCACCCCCATGAAGATGTACACCATATTAAAAAGGAAAATATTGGATTAATCGAAGTGATGGGTTTAGCAGTTTTACCAAAACGTTTAAAAAATGAAATAACTATGATTAAAGACGTACTGATGCATGATAAAGAAATTCCAAAAGAGTTAGAAGTTCACAACCAGTGGATTTTGAAAATGAAGGATGATTACTCCTTTGATTCTGATCAAGAAACTATGGAAGTATTAAAGGACGAAATCGGCAAAAAATTTGCAAAAGTCCTTGAAGATGCAGGTGTATTTAAGCGAAATGAGCAAGGTTTTGCAGCATTTAAAGAATTTGTTAAATCGATAAAAAATATAGAATAACCCTCCCAATAAGAAGAGACTCTTTCGAGTCTCTTTTATCATTTGAAGAAAAGTGATATAATAAGTATAGATAGCAGAAAAAAGGAGTTGTTATGATAGAAAAAAAAGTATTACGTAAAAAAATGATGAAAAAAAGAAGCAATCTATCTATAAGTAAAAAGAAGTTAAAAGATAAATCAATTTACAACCAAGTCATTAATGATCAGGACTATATTGCAGCCGCTTCTGTGTTCTTGTTTTTGAGTTTTGGTAGTGAAATTAACACAAAACCAATTGTAAAACATGCCCTTGACCATGGGAAACAAGTATTTTTACCAAAAGTAGTTGGTAAGAATTTAGAACTTTTTGAAATAGAAGATTTTGAAAATCTAGAAAAAAGCAAGTATGGTATTTTAGAACCAAAGGCTTGTTGCCAGGCGATTGGTAATTGTGGTATTGATTTTATACTAATGCCAGGTTTGGCCTTTGATCCATCTGGTGGAAGGGTCGGATATGGTGGCGGTTTTTATGATCGTTATATCTCTACTTTGCCTAACTATAATGAAATTCCTAAAGTAGCAATTGCTTATAACTTTCAAGTTATTGATGAAGTTCCTATGAATCAATATGATATACCCGTGGACCGTATAATAACTAATGAGGTGACAAATGCTTGATAAATTAATAGATTCTTTTAAAAATAATAGTAGAAAGACAATAATTAGAGGATTGATTATTGCTTTTATTGTTGATATTGTATATAATTTATTTGGGTTGGATAATAATTTTATAAAATACTTTCTAATCGTTTTATTAATTCTTATCACAATGCCGGGTATGGGTATATTTAAAGGAAAGTAGGTGATGGAAATAAAGGAATATATTACACTAGTGAATGAAAAGGATCAGGTTTTAGGAAAAGAAGAAAAATTAACTGCCCATAAAGAAGGTAAGCAACATAGAGCTTTTTCTATTCTAATAATCAATGATAAAAACCAGATGTTAATTCATAAAAGAGAAAGTAGTAAATATCATTCTGGAGGACTTTGGACTAATGCCTGTTGCTCACATCCAGCTTACAATGAAGACCTCTTAGAAGCTGCTCATAGGCGCTTAGTTGAAGAAATGGGGTTTGATTGTTTCTTGATTGAATTGTTTTCATTTAAATATTATCATGCCTTTGAAAGTGGATTAATAGAAAACGAGTACGACCATGTTTTCCTTGGGTTATATAATGAGGAAGAAATACAACCAAATCCAGTTGAAGTAGAAGCGTATCAATGGATTGATTTTAAACTACTTCTAGAAGATATGTTAGTTAACAAAGAAGCATATACGGTTTGGTTTCAAAAAATAATTAAAAAACTAAAAACAGATAAAATAGATATTTTTGAGGTGTATTAAGATGAAATTAGTAGATGTTCTACTAGAGCTTGCAAGTCGTTTTAATGAGAAGAGCATAACTTGGGCTGTCGGTGGCAGTTTATTACTTTATTTTTATGATATACTTGAAGAACCAAAGGATATTGATATAATTATAGCACCCGAAGACAAAGAAACTGTTTTTCGAATACTCAAGACCATTGGAAAGGAACTTGAGACAAAAGAGGTTTCCAATTATAAAACAGGTGTGTTTGGAAAATTTAATGTTGACGGTATAGAAGTGGATATAATAGGAGATTTTTATATAAGTGTTTCAGATGGATATTATTTACACCCATTTAGTTCTAAAAATTTAAAGGTAGTGAAAAGAAACAATGAGACAATATATTTAGATTCTTTAGAAAATTGGTTAAAGACTTATGAAGCCATGGGTGATCCTAAAAAAAGAGTAGAATTGATAAAACAATTTCTAGAAGAGTAAAAAGGATGTGTTAAAAATGGTTAGACCTAGAAAACCAAGAAGAATTGGCTATCAACCTGAAGAAGACTCATATAATCCAAGTAAAGCTGACTGTATTGAACTTGGCTACGAAGAGTTAGAAGCGATTCGCTTAATGGATTATCAAGATTTAACGCAACAAGAAGCAGCTGATCTGATGGCTGTTGGACGCACGACTTTACAGTCAATATATAAATCTGCTCGAGCAAAAGTTGCTAGAGCATTGATAGAAAATATATCTATTAGTTATGTAGACAATGATTGTTATAAGTTTTATTCTTCTGAAGATCCTTGTTGTAAAAGAAGAAAAAGAAAAGGCAGATGCGAGAAAAGAAAAAATTGTCCAGACCGCGAAAATTGTCCTGAGAAATAATATACCATGTGTTATTGACATATGTCTAAAAACGGTGTATAATATGACTATAAAGCATTCGGTTGAATGAAAGGAGTAGTTATGCCATTTAGAGATGAAACTGGCCCATGTGGAGAAGGCAGATTGACTGGTAGGGGTCTAGGTCCTTGTAATTCAAATAATGAAAATACAGAGGAAAATGATGGTCAATCAACTTTAGGTTTAGGTATAAGAAGAATGGGCCGATTCCCTGGCAGAGGAAGAGGACGGGGAAACGGAAGAAGACAAAATTGGAGATAGAGTAATTAAAAAAATCCAAGTCATTGACTTGGATTTTTTGTATAAAGCTTTACATTTAAATGTTGTCAATACACCAATCAATAGGTTTTAAGTCATTTGCTTTTAAAAAAGTATTGCTCTTAGAAAAAGGTTTTGATTTAAAAAACCCACGGCTAGCAGATAAAGGACTTGGGTGGTAAGATTTAATGATTTTGTGTTGATCATCAGTAATTAGTTTTTCATATTGCTTAGCATAATTTCCCCATAAAATAAAAACAACAGGGGATTGTTTATCGTTTAAATAAGAGATGACTTTTTTGGTCAGTATTTCCCAACCCATGTTTTTATGAGTATTTGCTTCTCCTCTTCTAACAGTAAAAACTGAATTGATCATTAAGACCCCTTGTTTAGCCCAGTCTGATAAATAACCATGCTTTGGTATTTGACAGCCAAGATCATCTTTCAACTCTTTGTAGATGTTTCTTAGAGACGGTGGGATTTTATTGCCTGGCAAGACAGAGAAACATAAACCATGGGCTTGATTCGGTCCATGGTATGGATCTTGCCCAATAATAACTACCTTCGTATGTTCATATGAACATAAATTAAATGCCTCAAATACTCTTTCTTTTTCAGGATAAATCTCATATTGCTGACGTTCTTCTAAGATGAAAGCTTCTAATTCTTGGAAATATTCTTTACTTTTTTCTTTGTTAAAAAGCTCTTTCCAGTCATTTTTACATTTTATTATCATATATATCACCACTTCTATTTTACCAAAAAAATAAATTAATTCAAATTAATACTTCACAGAAACGGATTTTAGGTATACAATCTATCAATGAGTGAATAAAGGAGACGATATGAGTAGAAGAGATATTATAAACGTAGGAATTATTGCACACGTTGATGCAGGTAAATCTACATTGGTAGATGCTTTATTAGACCAAACGGGTGTATTTAGAGATAATGAAGAAAGAGTAGATTGTGTTATGGATGCTAATGACCTTGAGAAAGAACGAGGTATTACAATATATTCAAAGAACTGTTCAATTGAACATGAAGGTGTTAGAATCAACGTTGTTGATACACCTGGCCATGCTGATTTTTCTTCAGAAGTAGAAAGAATAATGAAAACATTGGATACAGCAATTCTATTAGTGGATTCATCAGAAGGACCAATGCCTCAAACAAGATTTGTACTATCAAAAGCTCTTGAGCATGGTTTAAAACCAATTTTATTAATCAATAAGATGGATAAATCTGATCAAAGAGCTGAAGAAGTTGTAAATATGGTTTTTGATTTATTTATTAAATTAGATGCAACAGATGAGCAATGTGATTTCCCAATTTTATACGGTAGTGCTGTTAATGGTATTATTAGAGATGAATGGTCAGATGATAATGAAGATATTTTACCACTGATTCAATGTATTAAAAACCAAGTAGATGTTTATCCTAATTTAGACCATGAACCATTACAATTACAGGCTTCAACCTTGGATTATGATGAATATGTTGGCCGACTAGGTATAGGTAGAATTCTTAAAGGTGTATTAGAATTAGGTCAATCAGTAGAAATATTTAAACGTAGTGGTGAAACCGTTAAAGGAAAAATAAGTAAAATGTTTACTTATGAAGGGATTAATCGTGTTGAATCTAAAAAAGCTTATTCAGGGGATATAGTTGTATTTGCAGGTATACCGGATATTCAAATTGGTGAAACCTTAGGGGCAGTTGGAAAAGTTGATCCTATGGAAATGATTGAAATTGAAAAACCAACGTTATCAATGAACTTTTATCCAAACAAATCACCATTTGCTGGTAGAAGCGGAAAGTTTTTAACGAATAGAAAAATTAAAGAAAGACTTGATAGAGAATTAGAGTCTAATGTTGGATTGCTTGTAGAACCATTAGTCAATAATGAAGGGTTTAAAGTATCCGGACGTGGTGAATTACACTTATCTATTTTATTAGAAAATATGAGACGTGAAGGCTATGAGTTAGGTGTTTCTAAACCAGAAGTTTTGTTTAGAGAAAAAAAGGGTAAAGTTATAGAACCATACGAAGAAGTAATTATTCAAGTGCCTGATGAATTTGCTGGTACTGTAATCAGTAAATTGAATATGAGAAAAGGGCAAATGGTTTCCATGCATTCTGTTGAGGAACTCACAACATTAGAATATTTAGTGCCAACCCGTGGCTTATTAGGTTATCGTATGGAGTTTATTAACTCTACTCGTGGGGAAGGTACAATGGAGAGATCATTTGATTCATACGGCCCACATGTAGGTGAAATACCTGGACGTTTAAATGGTGTTATGGTTTCTATGGTCAGTGGACAGTCAATGGCGTACTCTTTATTTAAATTAAAAGAAAGAGGCGAAATTTTTATTGAACCAGCTTTAGATATTTATAAAGGGCAAATCATTGGTCTTTCAGCAAGAGATGCTGATTTATACGTTAATCCAACGAAGAATAAGAAGTTAACTAACGTTCGTTCTTCTGGGGCAGATGAGGCATTAAAACTAATTGAACCAAGAGATTTCACATTAGAAGAAGCACTTGAATTCATCGAAGATGATGAACTAGTTGAAATTACGCCGGATTCAATTCGATTAAGAAAGAAAGAACTTTAGAAATAAATGATTAAAATTATCATATTAAGGTAATAATTAAATAGCTAATGATGAGATCTATATTTTTAGTTAAATATAGATCTTTTAGTAATTAAAAAAGGATGATTAAATGATTTATTTAGGTCTTATTCTTACAGGTATCATTGCTGGTTTTTTTAATTCAATGGCAGGAGGCGGGTCTCTTCTGACTTTACCATTGTTGATTTTTATGGGTCTACCACCCATGGTAGCCAACGGGACTAATCGTTTGGCAATTATTGTTGGGGCATTATCAGGAACTTATAATTTTAAAAAGCAAGGCTATTTTGAATTGAAAAAAAGTTTGATTTATGGTATTCCAGCTGTTATTGGATCCGTCATTGGTTCCAGTGTTGCGATTAAAATATCTGATCAGTTATTCAATCGAATGCTTGGAATTGTCATGTTGGTCATGTTAGTTATTATTATTTTTCAACCCCATAAACATATTAAGAAATTTCAGAAAGAAAATAATATTCTAGGCGCTGTTCTATTCTTTTTTGTTGGGATCTATGGGGGTGTTATTCAAGCAGGTGTGGGTTTTTTGATTATGACTGTACTTACTTTAGTAACAACTTTTAAACTAGTGAAAATCAACAGTATAAAAATATTGGTCGTTTTAATATATACAATTCCAGCATTTTTCATATTTTTTAGAAGTGGCAATGTAGATTTAGTTAAAGGTCTTATACTGTCAATTGGCAATGGAACAGGTGCTTTGATTGGTAGTAAAGTTCAGATTAATCGTGGTGATGCTATTATTAAGGTCTTTTTAATTATTGCAGTATTATTTATGTCTTTAAAATTATTAGGAATTATTAGATTGTAGGTGTAAAATGGAAAATATAAAAATTGCAAGAAAAGTTACATTGGTATCAATTGTAGGCAATGTAATCTTATCAATTATTAAAATTATAGCAGGTTTTATAGGTAATAGTAGTGCCATGGTAGCAGATGGTATTCATTCAGTATCTGATATTTTCACATCAGTTATTGCTTTTTTAGGTGTTAAATTTTCAGCAAAAGATGAAGATGATGACCACCAATATGGCCATGAAAAAATTGAACTAGTTGTTAGTAAGATATTGGCGTTGATTTTATTCGGAACAGGTGCTGTAGTAGCCTATAATGCTATCCAAGTGATTATTAAAGGTACTTATGTTAAACCAGGTTATATTGCTATTTATGCTGCGATATTATCCATTGGTTTTAAAGAATGGATGTATCATTACACAATGAAGGGTGCAAATGAAATTGGAAGCAACAGTTTAAAGGTTGATGCTTGGCATCATCGCACAGACTCTTTATCATCAGTAGCCGCTTTGATTGGTATCACTGGTGCGATTTTTGGCTATGGGATTTTAGAACCAATAGCCTCGGTGGTCATAGCAGTATTTATTGCTAAAGTAGCAGTAGATATATACATTGATTCAGTAAAAGGTTTAATTGACACTTCCGCTTCAGAAGAGGTAAGAGAAAAAATTAAATCAGTTGTTTACGATGTGGATGGTGTACTCGCTATTGATTTATTAAAAACCCGATTACATGGCAATAAGATTTATGTAGATATTGAGATTGCTGCTAATGGCAAACTAACACTTAATCAATCCCATGAAATTGCTAAAAAAGTCCACGATTCGGTTGAAAATAATATTGAAGAAGTGAAGCATTGTATGGTTCATTGTAATCCAAAAAAGTTAAATGATTAAGGAGTGATTTATTGAAAGTAATTGTTGATGGTGATGCCTGTCCAGTAATATATGAAGTAGAAAGTGTTGCAAAAAAATATAATGTACCTGTTATTATTGTTAAAAATCATGCCCATGTGATTAATAGTCATTATTCTGAAGTTATTTCAGTTGATGTCAGAAGTGAAAATGTGGATTTTAAAATTGTAAATATGACAGAAACAGGTGACATAGTTGTAACACAAGATTATGGACTATGTGCAATGGTTATAGCAAAGGAAGCCATTGGAATCAACCAATACGGTAAAGTCATTAATGATTTTAATATAGATTTACATTTAAATAGGCGTGACTTGAATAAACATATTCGAAAAAAACATAAAAAATATACTAAATTTAAGAAAAGAAGTAAAAAAGATAATCAAGTATTTAAAGAAAATTTTGAAGAACTGATTAAAAAGAAAAACGCCTGATTTTGATTTCAGGCGTTTTTGTTTTTATAAAATTTTACTATTCTTCTTCAATCTTTTCACAATAAAGTTTATTGTTTATAATCATACACTTTACTTCATCTTTTTCTTCAGTTTTCATTTTAGCAAACTTAACCTCTTTTATATCATAGAGATTCTCATAATCTTCAAGAGAAAGATCACTGTAAGTAGCAGTAAAAAAATTGTCCAGTAGATGTTCAATTACCTTATTCTCATTTTTACGAGTCATATCATCACCACCTAAATTCTTTACTATAAGTTATATATTATATACCCAAAGAAATTGTAATTTAAACAATTTTACAAAGTATGATATAATGGATTCAAGAAGTACTAAGGAGATGAGATTTATGAATGAATTACAAAATATAATTAAAGACAGTTCTTTAACTTATGAACAAAGAGTTTTAGCTTTAGCAAGATATGCTGAAAATCAGTTAGATGTTTTAAAGCTTTCGGAAGAAGCACAAAGGCTAAGAGAAGAAGGGGTTATTTGCGATCTATATGAAGGCAATGCACCTTATCGACCAAGATATATCGTACCCAATTATGAAAAGTTTGTGAATCAAGGGTCAGAATTTTTAGAATTAGAGCCACCAAAGGATTTAGATGATCTTTTAAATAAACTACTAATTCTTTATAAGCATGTACCATCCATTTCTTCTTTTCCAGTTTATATTGGCAATTTAGATTACTTAATAGAACCATTTTTAGGAGAAATAGAGAAAGATTACAAGAAAATAAAGAATTTTATGTTACACATTGATCGAACGATTACAGATTCCTTTTGTCATGGTAATATTGGACCAAAAGCGACTAAAGCTGGGGAATTAATTTTAAGAGCACAAAGAGAGTTAAATACTTCAATACCTAATTTAACTTTAAAATATAATCAGGAGATAACTTCAAAGAAGTTTTTAGAGGATTCCTTAGAAACTGCTATGATTACTGCCAAACCATCTTTTGCTAATGATCATATGTTTAAGGATGAATTTGAAGGCGATTACGCCATTGCCAGTTGTTACAATGGATTAAAGATTGCTGGTGGTAGTTTTACTTTGGTTCGGTTAGTCCTTAAGAAACTAGCAGATCAAACAGATGACTATGATAGGTTTATCGAAAAGTTATTACCAAATGCTGTTCAGAAGCAACTAGAATATATGGATGAGCGGATTAGATTTTTAGTAGAAGAGACATCATTCTTTGAATCAAATTTCTTAGTGAGAGAAGGTCTAATCGACTTTAAAAACTTCACTGCTATGTTTGGGTTAGTTGGATTGGCAGAAACTGTTAATAAGTTTTCTGATAAAAGATTTGGTCATGATCAGTCTGCTGATGAAATGGGAGTAGAAATAATCGACTTAATTAATACATTAGTGAACCAACATGAAAATAAATATTGTGAAGCATTTGATGGAAAGTTTCTATTACATGCCCAAGTAGGAATCGATGATGATATTGGCGTTTCGCCTGGTTGTCGTATTCCAATTGGTGAGGAACCAGATTTAGCATCACACTTAAAACAAGTGTCGAGATTTCAAAAATATTTCCCCTCTGGGATAGGTGATATTTTTCCATTCGAAAAAACTTATAAAGAAAATATACCTGCTTTAGTAAACATAGTTGACGGCGCAATTAAGAATGATATACGTTATCTATCACTTTATTCTTCAGATTCTGATGTGATTAGAATTTCTGGATATTTAGTAAAGCGCTCAGAAATTGAAAAGTTAAGAAAGGGCTCGCCTGTCTTAAGAGATACAGTCGTTCTTGGTAAGGGTGCTGTTGATCATATGAAAGTCCTTGATCGGAAAGTACAAGGAAATGTTTGATTTTGAAGGTAACATAAGACTTTCTATTAAAGCAATAATCATTAGAGATAAGAAAATATTGTTAACTTATAATAGCTATAGGGGAGAAGAATTTTATCTTCTGCCCGGCGGTGGTCAAAAGCATGGTGAACCAATGGATGAAGCTATTAAGCGTGAGTGTTTAGAAGAAATTGGTTACCATGTTGAATTAGGCCAACTAATCTTTATCAGAGATTATATTGGTAAGAACCATCAGTTTGCTAAGGAAGACCAAAACATTCATCAAGTAGAGTTGATGTTTTCATGTCAATTGTTAGAAGGTAATGTGAAAAATGCTAAGATGGATGATAGTTATCAAATAGGTGTTCAATGGGTCAGACTTGATGATTTAAAAGAAATAAACATTTACCCAAGTATTTTAAAGGAAGTTATTCATAGTGATGGAACATTTAATAAAAAAGTATATCTAGGGGATTCTGTTTAATGAAAAAAGGTTATGTAAGAAAAATAATAAAATTTAGTTCAATTGATGGTCCTGGTAATAGGACTGTCATTTTTTTGCAAGGGTGTAATTTTAATTGCTTATTTTGTCACAATCCAGAAACGATAAAAGTTTTCAATAATCTTAATGATGAAAAATCTGAAGTAAAACTCATGTCGATTTATGAGATAGCTGATTCTATTGATGACCATCGTGATTTTATTGAAGGGGTAACTATTTCTGGCGGTGAGTGTACTCTTCAGTTTGAATTTCTATTGTCCCTAGTAATGGAGTTGAAACGAAGAAAATATAATGTAATCATTGATACAAATGGGTCTTTAGAAATTTCTAAATTCCAACAGATTCTACATTATGTTGATCAGATCATTTTTGATTTTAAAGTCTTTGGTGAAAATGAACATAAGAAGATAACTGGACAATCTAATAGAAAAGTCAAACGGAATATAAAGATTGCTGGTTTGAACCAGCAGATATATGAAATAAGAACTGTTATTATTCCTGATCTGATAGATGACTTTGAGAATGTAAAAGAAATCAGTCATTTTATTTCACAAATTGATAAATCAGTTCAATTAAAATTGATTACCTATAGACAACTTGGTGTTAGAGATAATTTACTTCAAAGTAAATCACCTTCTAAAAAGTATATGTTACGTCTGAAGTCTATTGCTAAAGCACAAGGATTAGAGAATGTAATTTTAAATTAGACTTTAAACGAAAGTGTGTTTGTGGTATTATCTTTTTAGGAGTGATTAAATGATAAATTTTTTAAAAGGAAACATAGTGAAAATTGAAGAAGATTATATTGTGTTAGAAAACAATGCCATTGGTTATCGGATTTTTACATCTCATGTGACAATTTCAGACTTTACTGGGATTGAAGATGATGAAACAGTTTTAATTTATACTGAAATGGTGGTTAGAGAAGACGATATTAGTTTATTTGGCTTTTCAACTGAAAAAGAACTAATGTTGTTTAATTTTCTAAGAACCGTTTCACGTGTTGGAGCGAAAAGTGCGATTAAAATGTTGTCAACAATGCATTTTATTGATCTCATTAATATTATTAAAACAAATGATGTTAAGTCTTTAACCAAAGCTAAGGGCGTCGGTACAAAGACTGCGAAACGAATTATAATTGATTTAAGCGAAAAACTTGAAGAAGCATTTCCAAGAATTCAAAACAATAAGAATAAAGTCAAGGATGAAAGGATTCAAATAAATGAAGATGCCTTAGATGCATTAATTGCCTTAGGTTATTCTAAAAAAGAATCTGAAAGTGCATTATCATCATTTGATAATTCTTCAATGACGATAGAAGAAATTATTAAAACAGCCTTAAATTATTTTTAGGAGTTAGGTATGAATAATAGATTTGTTACACCAAAATTTAATGAAGAAGATACAAGAATTGAGAATTCTCTTAGACCACAGAGTCTTAATGAATATATTGGACAAAGTAAAACAAAGGAAAAGTTAGATATATTTATGCAGGCAGCGAAACTAAGAAATGAATCCTTAGATCATGTGCTTTTATATGGGCCACCAGGCTTAGGGAAAACAACATTAAGTCATATCATAGCTAATGAAATGGGGGTAAATATTAAGATTACTTCAGGTCCGGCTATTGAGAAACCAGGGGATCTTGCGGCTATATTGAATAAACTAAGACCCCATGATGTACTTTTTATTGATGAAATTCATCGATTGAATATGAATGTTGAAGAAGTCCTCTATCCAGCCATGGAAGATTATGTATTAGATATAATCATTGGCAAGGGACCTTCAGCTAAATCTGTAAGAATTGAGTTACCGAAATTCACTTTGGTTGGTGCTACTACAAGAGCAGGCAATTTAACTGCCCCCTTGAGAGATCGATTTGGTATGATTCTAAGGTTGGATTTATATAGTAAATCCGAGTTAAATCTTATTGCAAAACGTTCCAGTAAGGTATTAGAAACTGAAATTCACAACAATGCTGCCATTGAAATTGCAAAACGTTCAAGAGGCACACCGAGAATAGTAAACCGCTTATTAAAACGTGTGAGAGATTATGCGCAAGTTGTTGGTGAAGGCGTTATAACAGAAGAGATTACAAATAGTGCATTAAAACTTCTAGAGATTGATAAAATAGGTCTAGACAAAGTCGACCGGAAAATTTTACACTCGATTTTATATAAGTTTTCTGGTGGTCCTGTAGGACTCAATACTTTATCTGCATCAACGGGAGAGGAAATAACAACAATACAAGATGTTTATGAACCGTTTTTAATTAAAAATGGTTTCATTAATAGAACCCCAAGGGGAAGAGTTATTACAGATCTCGGGAAGAAACATATTGAATCCAGTGAGTTTGGTGATTTAGATGATTAAAAAAACAATTGTATTATTATTAATTATATTAACCATAAGTTTTTCTCTTAGTTTTGCTAGCGAGAAAATTCGTATTGGATTAGACTATAATAAAAATATTAATTCTGTTCAGTTATCTAGTCAAAATAATTTTACAGCTATGCATAACAATCAGATAATCTATCCACTAAATGTAAAGGCTATCAATTTAACAAAAAGTAATAATTTTCATTTGAAATATGATAAGAAATTTGATACTTTAGAAGATGCGTTGGTTTATGTAGAATTGTTTAAAGGCAAAGGTTTTGAGTCTTTTCTACACTACACGGGTAACTATGAAGTTTATATAGGTTTATTTTCTAATGAATCAGAGATGATGAATGCCAAGGGAAAACTCGATGGTGTGAGTTATGTTTATCCAAATGGGTTTAATGTTTTAGTTGATTGTAATAGTCAAATAGTTTTTAGTTTTAATTCAACAAATAATATAGATTTTTTTACCGGGCACATAATTAACTATGATAGCAAATCTTATAGAGGTGCTATTCGCGTAAAAAGATTTCAATCAAGTGACTTAACAGTAATAAATCATATAGATCTTGAAGAATATCTTTATGGTGTTGTACCAAAAGAAATGCCAGTTGAGTGGAGCTTAGAAGCTTTAAAAGCTCAAGCCATAGCTGCTAGAAATTTTGCTGTTATGCATTTAGGTGACTATGAGACTTTAGGCTTTGATTTAACAGATGATATCAACTCACAAGTCTATGGTGGTGTTGAAGCGGAAAATATAAGAAGTAATCAAGCCGTTGATGAGACTAAGGGATTATTACTTAAATACAATGATATTGTTGCAGCTACTTATTACCATTCCAATAGTGGTGGTCAAACAGAGAGTGTTGAAAATGTTTGGCAGTCTGAAATACCATATTTAAAAGGTATATCTGATGAGTATTCTGAAAATGTAAAGAATTCTTCATGGGAAAAAACTTATACACTTTCTCAAATAAGTTTACAACTCAACAATGCAGGGTATGATGTTGGTCGCATCTACGATGTTATACCAGTATCTATATCGGAGAACAATCGAGTATTAGAGTTGCTTTTTAAAGGAACAAAAGATGATGTGGTTTTAGAAAAGGGAGATACACGTAAAATATTTGGTTATTTTGATATCAAAAGTATGTGGTTTGACGTGAAAAAGGGAAATGAAGTTCGTATTGTTAATAGTAAAAAATATTATTCAGATGGCATCACTTCACAAAAAATCATTACTGCTTCTGGGATAAAAGATCTTTCTAATTATAATGCTTATGATATTTATAATGGGGAATCTATAAAAAGTATTGAAACCAGAATAAGTAATATTACATTTAAAGGAAAAGGCTTTGGCCATGGCATTGGAATGAGCCAATGGGGAGCAAAAGTAATGGCTGAACGTGGACATACTTATGAAGATATTCTGTTACACTATTACTCAGGAACATATTTAGATAGGAGATAGTAAAATGAACAAGAAAGATTTTTATTTTGATTTGCCAGACCGATTAATTGCTCAAGTGCCTTTAGAAGATCGTACAGCTTCTAGAATGATGGTTCTCAATCGAGAAACGGGTGAAGCAAAGGATGATAAGTTTAAAAATTTATCAGATTATTTAGATGAAGGGGATACATTAATTTTAAACAACAGTCGAGTGATTCCAGCAAGAATTTATGGTGTTAAAGATACAGGAGCTAATGTTGAATTTTTGTTACTAGAAGAAAAAGAAAAAGACACTTGGGAAACACTTGTAAAGCCGGGTAGGCGTGCTAAAATAGGAGCAAAATTCACCTTTGGTGAAGGCTTGTTAAGAGGAGAAATAGTAGGCTATGGCGAACAAGGCATTCGAGTAATTAAGTTTTTTAATTATGAAGGATTATTTTTTAATGTGTTAGAAAAAATTGGGACCATGCCATTACCACCTTATATTACTGAAACATTAGAAGATCAGGAACGCTACCAAACGGTCTATTCTAAAACTGAAGGGTCAGCAGCAGCGCCAACGGCAGGCTTACATTTTACAGAAGCATTCTTAAAGGATTTAGAAAAAAGAGGCATTAACATAGGTTATGTTACTTTGCACGTTGGTTTAGGTACCTTTAGACCTGTAGAAGTGGATAATATTTTAGACCACAACATGCACTCAGAATATTACGAGTTAGACCAAAAGACAGCAGACTTAATTAATAAAACGAAGAAAAACGGAAAAAGAGTCATCGCTGTAGGAACAACTTCAACAAGAACTTTAGAGTCTGTTTATCATAAAAACGGAAAAGTTATTGCTGACTATGGTGAAACGGATATTTTTATATATCCTGGAAAAGAATTAAAGGTTATTGATGGTTTAATTACTAACTTTCACTTACCAGAGTCAACATTGATTATGTTAGTAAGTGCACTATCAACAAGGGAAAATGTTTTAAACGCTTATGAAAAGGCTGTTGATTTAGAATATCGATTCTTTTCTTTTGGCGATGCGATGTTAATAAAATGATATGGAGGAAACAATGCCAATAAGTTATGAACTAATAAAAGAATGTAAACAAAGTGGTGCAAGGCTTGGTATTTTACATACACCTCACGGTGAAGTCGAAACACCTATTTTTATGCCTGTTGGAACAAAGGCGACAGTAAAAACAATGACACCAGAAGAGTTAAAAGAAATTGAGACACAAATCATCTTAAGTAATACGTTACATCTATATTTACGACCAGGTCATGAGTTAATAGAAAAAGCTGGTGGCTTACATGAATTTATGCACTGGGATGGGCCAATTTTAACAGATAGTGGCGGTTTTCAAGTTTTCTCATTAGATGATTTAAGAGATATTTCTGAAGAAGGCGTTGAATTCAGATCATTTATTGATGGGTCAAAACACTTTTTTACACCTGAAAAGTCAATAGAAGTTCAAAATGCACTAGGGGCGGATATTATCATGGCTTTTGATGAATGTCCACCTTATCCAGCAGAAAAAGAATATGTAAGAAAGTCTTTAGAAATGACTACACGTTGGGCTAAAAGATGTAAAGATGCCCATAAGAATCCAGATACTCAAGGACTCTTTGGTATTGTTCAAGGGGGTATGTTCAGAGATTTAAGAGAACAAAGTGCAAAAGAATTGATTGAACTAGATTTTCCAGGATACGCCATTGGTGGTTTAAGTGTAGGGGAACCAAAGGACCTTATGATAGAAGTTCTAGAATATACTGCTCCTATGTTACCAAAAGATAAACCTAGGTACTTAATGGGTATCGGTACACCAGATTATATTTTTGAAGCAGCTATTAATGGTATAGATATGTTTGATTGTGTTTACCCAACGCGTATTGCAAGAAATGGTACGGCTATGACTAGCACTGGAAGAATAAATTTGAAAAATGCTCAGTTTAAAGAAGATTTTAAACCAATAGATGAGGCTTGTGACTGTTACGCATGTAAAAACTATACACGGGCTTATGTTAGACATTTAGTAAAAGAAAATGAGATTCTAGCTTCTCGATTGGTAACTATCCATAACTTAAATTTTCTTCTGAGACTGTCTGAAAATATTCGTGAAGCAATTAAGGAAGATCGTTTACTAGATTATAAGGAAGAATTTTATAAAAAGTATGGATATATTGAATAAAAAAATGTATAATGTTAAATGACAATAATTAGATAAAAGGGGGATCATATGCAAGCATTTGCAACTTTTGCTATTTACGGTGGTATTATAGGAATGTTCTATTTTTTCTTTATAAGACCGCAAAATAAACAAAAAAAAGAAATTGAAGAAATGAGAAGTAACATTAAAAAAGGTGATGATATTATAACTATTGGTGGTATTATTGCACAAGTAGTTAACGTAGAGGGCGATAACTTAGTAATTGAAACAAAACCTAATCAGGACAAGTTAATCGTTAAACGTTGGTCTATTCGTCAAAAGTTTGAAAAGTAAAAATTCTTTTTTCGAATACCCAAATATGTTATAATAAAATAGTATTTTTTAAGGAGGATGGTTATTATGAAACATGTGAAGACTATTAAAGTTGGATCTAATCATAAAATAAGCTCCACAAGTGGATGTGGCGAATGTCAAACATCTTGTCAATCAGCTTGTAAAACATCTTGTACTGTTGGTAACCAAGGATGTGAGCAAAATTAATGAGCAGCATATGCTGCTTTTTTTAACGTTAATCAGAAAGGAACACAATGATTCATAAGTATAAAAAAAATGGATTAAATATAGTATTAGATGTTAACAGCGATTCAATACATATTGTCGATGATGTTGTTTTTGATTTGCTAGATTTTTATCCAGAGAATAAAGATGATGGTATTAATGATTTATCAAATAAATACTCGAGAGAAGTTATAGATGAAGCAGTTCAGGAAGTTGATTTTTTAATTAACCAAGAGCAATTATTTACAAAAAATTATTCAAGTGATGCTTTTAACGTTTATAATGAACCAGTGATTAAAGCAATGTGTTTACATGTTGCCCATGATTGCAATATTCGATGTAAGTATTGTTTTGCTTCTCAAGGTGATTTTAAACGTTTAAGAAGTATTATGTCTTTAGAAGTGGGTAAAAAATCACTACTATACTTAGCTAAAAATTCAGGTAATCATTATAATCTAGAAGTCGATTTTTTTGGTGGCGAACCACTTTTAAATTTTGAAGTCGTAAAAGAATTGGTACATTACGGTAGAAGTATTGAAAAAGAATACAATAAAAACTTTCGTTTTACCATAACAACTAATGGATTATTACTAAATGAAGAAATTAATGCTTTTTTAAATGAACACATGGATAATGTTGTGTTAAGTATTGATGGTAGGCCAGAAGTAAATGATGAGTTAAGAGTCTTCAGTGATGGCAGTGGAACTTATGACAAGATAATACCTAAATATGATGAACTTATTCAGTCGAGAGAGGGACTTTACTATGTAAGAGGTACCTTTACTAAATTTAATTTAGATTTCTCACAAGACATTTTCCACTTAGCTGATTTAGGTTATGAAAGTCTATCTGTAGAGCCAGTAGTAACGGACCCATCAAATGACTACGCTTTAGTAGCAGAGGATTTAGAGAAGATTTTTTATGAGTATGATCTAATTGCGGAAGAGTATATTAATCGAAAATTAAAGAATAAAGATAATCTTTTTAACTTTTTTCATTTTAATATAGATATGGATAATAGTCCATGTTTTTTAAAGAAGGTTAGAGGGTGTGGTGCAGGACTTGAATATATTGCTGTAACACCTAAAGGAGACATTTATCCTTGCCACCAATTTGTTGAGAAAGAAGAGTTTGTTATGGGTAATGTGTTTGAAGGTATTACAAAACCTTCAGTAATAGAACCCTTTGAAAAATCAACTATTTTAACAAAAGAGGGTTGTTCTGATTGTTGGGCAAAATACTATTGTAGTGGCGGTTGTCATGCGAATGCCTATAACATGAATGGAGATCTCAACAAACCTTATAATCTAGAATGTCAAATGCAACGTAAACGAATAGAAAATGCAATATATATTAAAGGAAGGCTAGCACTGGAGGTAACAGATGATTAGGGATTATAAAGGCGTTGCTCCAAAAATTCACAAATCAGTATTTGTTGCTGAGTCAGCTGATTTAATAGGTAAAATAAGTGTAAAAGAAAATTCAAGTATTTGGTATGGAGCAGTATTAAGAGGCGATGTTGATACTATAAAAATTGGGGAATATACAAATGTTCAAGACCAAAGTGTAATTCATGCTGATACTGATATACCAACAATTATTGGTGACCATGTAACCATTGGTCATTCAGCAGTTATACATTCATGTGAGATTAAGAATAATGTATTAATTGGTATGGGTTCAATTATTTTACCAAATGTTATTATTCATGAGAACGTAATTATTGGCGCTGGTACATTAATACCACCTGGGAAAGAGATTCCAAGTAATTCAATGGTATTTGGCAGCCCTGCAAAAATAATTAGAAATATAACGAAAGAAGAAATAAAAAAAATATATGATTCGTCAATTCATTACAAAGAACTAGCAGAGGATTATTTAGTAGGAGGAGATGCAAATGAAGCGTAGGAATAATAAATTAGTATTCTTTCTTATAATTTTAACTATTGCTGTAACAGCATTTGTTACATTTAATGGTTTAAATATAGGTAATTATACAATTGAGTCTATTTCTGATTCTGTAAAATTAGGATTAGATATTGAAGGTGGGGTAGTAGTTGTTTACGAAGCTCAAACAGAGCAAACAGGTACTGAGTTATTAAGAACAATGAACCAAGCAAAGAGTGTTATGAGTAACAGAATTGATGAGTTTGGATTAACAGAACCAAATATAACAATTCAAGGAGAAGACCGTATTCGAATTGAATTACCTGGTGTAGAGAATACTCAAGAAGCCCTTGATATTATTGGACAGACGGCTCAGTTAGAGTTTTTAAGATCTGTAGATGAAAATTTTGTATTACCTGATATGACAAAGGAAGATTTTGACTACGAAGATGTCTTAACAGGAAATGATGTGAAGGATTCTAATGTAACACAAGATGAGTATGGTAAGCCAGCTGTAGGACTTGAACTAAATGATTCAGGTACAGAGGCTTTCTTTGAAGCAACTAAAGCTGGTGGACAAATCGCTATCGTTTTAGATGGCAAAGTAATTTCTGCACCTCAAGCAAGTTCAGCAATTCCTGATGGAAAAGCGATTATCTCTGGTAGATTCACCCTTGAAGAAGCTTCAAATTTATCTTCTTTAATTCGTGGTGGTGCGTTACCAGTTGAAATGATAGAAGTTCAAACAGATATCATAGGACCAACATTAGGATTAGACGCGATGAATAAAAGTGTATCAGCTGCAATAGTAGGATTAGCACTTATTGTATTATTCTTAGTAGGGTATTATAAACTACCTGGTTTTATAGCAAGTATTTCCTTAGTATTCTATGCGTCTTTGATTTTAGTAATTATGTCTGCATTTGGTGCGACTTTAACATTACCAGGTATTGCAGGTTTAATTTTGTCAATAGGTATGGCAGTAGATGCTAATGTTATTATTTTTGAAAGATTAAAAGAAGAACTTAAAAATGGTAAAACAGTACGTTCTTCATTGAACTTTGCATTTAAACGTGCTATGCGAACAATTATAGATGCCAATGTAACTACATTAATCGCTGGTATTGTATTATTTAACTTTGGACAAGGTCCAATAAAAGGTTTTGCTGTAACATTAATGATTGGTATTATCGTAAGTATGTTTACAGCTATTGTTATTACAAAAGCTATGTTAATTAATGGTCTAGCAATTGATGCATTCCATAGTAAGAAATTATATCGAGGGTAAGGGGGATTAAAATGAATATTGCACATAATTATAAAAAATGGTTTATTATATCAGTATTAGTAATTACCCTTGGTTTGGTATTTGCTATCGTTAATGGCGTAAACTTAGGAATAGATTTTACTGGTGGTACAATGATACAATTTGATCTTGGTAAAGAGGTACCATTAGATGAAGTTAAGACTGAGTTAGATAGTTTCGACTTAGATGAAGAAGTAATTCATGCTGGAGAAGGCAACCATGAAGTTATTATTCGAACTAAAAAGTCTTTATCTAATGATATTCGTTTAGAAATTAGTGAAAAAATGGAGAATAAGTTTGAAGGGGTATTCTTAGGCGCAAGTCAATTTAGTCCTTCCGTTGGTGATGAGATTCAAGAAAAAGCATTGGTTGCTATGTTACTAGCTGCCATTGGTATGCTTGCTTATATTACCTTTAGATTCGAAGTATTATTTGGTTTATCAGCTATCATCGCATTGATTCACGATGTACTTATTTTATTAGCTGTTTACTCTATTTTCAGTATACCAATGAACTCTTCTTTCATTGCGGCTATTTTAACTATTGTTGGTTATTCAATCAATGATACCATTGTAGTGTTTGATCGTATAAGAGAAAACGTTAAGCGAATGAAAAGAAAAGATAGTTTTGAAATTGCTTCTATTAGTATCGATCAAACAATTTTAAGATCAATCTTTACTTCTTTAACGACTTTAATTGTTATTGGAAGTTTATTTGTATATGGTACACCTGCAGTAAGAGAGTTCGCGACACCACTATTAGCTGGTGTTTTAGCTGGAACTTACTCATCTATCTTTATTGCTTCACCAGTGTGGGCAATACTTAAAACAAATAAAGGTTAATTAATGTTAATAAAATAACTAAAAAGTTGAGATAGAAATGTCTCAGCTTTTTTTGATTTTTAAGGTTAATTATCATATAATGGATATATTACAATTATAAAATAAAAGGAGTGATTTTATGCAATTGACAGTCATTATTTCTATGATATTTGCTATTTTTATCGCGGTTTTTGCTGGACTGAACTCGACAGTTGTACCTGTTAATCTTTTAGTGATAAGACCAGAAATGTCTTTAGCGATTGTTATACTGATGTCAGCTGTTTTTGGCGCAGCAATTATGTACTTATTAAATGTCATTAAAGCTTTTAAGCGTTCTAGAGAATTGAAAGCAGAGATCAAAGAAAAGCAAATGTTACAAAAAGAAATAGACGAACTGAAAGTAGCTCTTGAAGCAAAGGAAAAAGAAGAAGTAACAGATAATTTTGAAATAGCCGATGAAACACCAACTGAAAATAAATCAATGAGAGAGTAGGCGAAAAGATGTTAAAAAGAAAATGGACGAATAAATTTAATTCCGATCTTACAATATGCCACAAATTATCGAAAGAATTAGACATTCCTTTTTTAACATCTAGAATTCTTGTGAGTCGTGGGTATGAATCTAAAGATGAAATCACTGAATTTTTAAATCCAAGGATTAATCACTTAAATGATCCTTTCCTATTCAAAGACATGGAGAAAACTGTTAATAGAATAAGAAAAGCTATTGAAAATAAAGAAAAAATTTGGATTTTTGGTGATTATGATGTAGATGGTATTACGTCTATATCAATACTTTATAATTATTTTAAATCCATTGATTACCCAGTTGAGTACTATATACCCAATAGACAAAAGGAAGGGTATGGTCTGAGTAAGGATGGTATTGATAAAATATTTAATCATCAGGGCAATTTAATAATTACTGTAGATTGTGGGATTACAGCACAGGAGCAAGTAGATTATTGTAATAGCCTAAATATGGATATTATTATTACAGATCACCATAAGTGTGGGGATACTTTACCGAATGCATTTAGCATACTTAATCCGAAAGTTTCAGAAGATCCTTATCCCTTTGATATGTTAGCTGGTTGTGGTATTGCCTTAAAACTAGTACAGGGCTTATCTGGAGATCACTTTAAAAATATATATAAGAAATATATTGATATTGCTGCCTTTGGAACAGTGGCTGATATTGTACCATTAAATAATGAAAATAGAGTGATTACAAAGTTAGGAATTAAAACACTAAATTATACGGAAAATATTGGTTTAAAAGCATTAGTTGAAACTTCTGAGTTAAGTCAAAAAGAAATTACTTCAGGAATTATCGGCTATCGATTAGCACCACAGATTAATGCAGCTGGCCGATTAGGTAATCCTGAATTAGGGGTTGAACTTTTAACAAGTGATGATGAAGAAAAGGTAAAAGAGATTGCTACCACATTAAAAGGATTAAATGAACAAAGAAAGTTAATTGAAAAAGCAATTTTTATTAAATCAAAAAAATATATCGAAGAAAATATAGATCTGAGCAAGGAAAAAATCATTATTGTTTATGGTGAAAATTGGCATTCTGGTGTTATTGGTATTGTTGCATCAAGAATTACTGAAACATATGGTAAACCAGCAATAGTTTTATCTAAAGAAGAAGATTTTGTTAAGGGCTCAGCAAGAAGTGTCGGTGCCTTTAATATTCATGAAACACTAAAAGCAAATGAGGGTTATCTAATTGGCTTTGGTGGACATAAAATGGCAGCTGGGTTAACAATGTCAGAAGCTCATGTCTCCGATTTTAGAGATGCAATGAATAATTATATAATAGAAAATATAGATCCAGAGGCTTTAATCCCTGTTCTAAAATATGAAGGGGATATAAGTAATGATGATATTAAATTAGAAACGATTAAACATTTGGATAAGTTAAAACCTTTTGGGATAGGAAACTCGAAACCACTTTTTAAGTATTCTGATGTAAAAGTAATTGATCATAAAACAGTTGGATCAGATAAATCTCATTTAAAAGTAATTTTATCTAAGGATGATTTTAATATTGATGCAATCGGTTTTAGTATGGGACATTTCAATGATGATCTCAATAGAAAAGAAATGATTGATACCTTAGTGACATTAGATATCAATGAATACAATGGTCTTACAACGCCTCAATTAATGTTGAAAGATATACATTTAGATTCCAGTGTAAAAGATGGAAATAGTGATTTTGACGACTTGTATTTTAAAACTTTGTATAAAAGCATTAAAAACAATTTAAGTTATTTCACTAACATTAACTTTGAACAGGTGAAAATTCAGTGTGACACCATTGAAGACATTAGTAGAAAAACCTTGATCCTTGTAAATGCAATTAATTCTTTAGATGCTATTGATGGGGATAAATATGAAAAGTGGACTTTTAATTTTAATACAGTTAAAGAATCTACGGGTAAAGATATTTTAATAAATCCAGTATTAAAAGATATTAAAATTAATAATTATGATCAAATTATCTTTTATGACATTCCTATTAGGAAGAAGACAAATAAACTGATTGCTTTTTTGAATGAAGAGCGCTTAAGTAATCTAAAGACTATCTTTCAAGAAATTCCTGATAAAAATGAGTTAGTGTTGGTCTATAAGAATATTGTTAATGTGCCTAATGTTTTATTGAACAAAGCCAATGATTTGTTAGGGATATCAAAAATCAAATTATTATTGGCAATAGAAATTTTAAAAGAAATCAAAATAATAGATTTTAAGTTAAAAGATCAAGCTATTAGTATTAAAATGCTTCCAAAACCGAATAAAAAAGTTAAACTTGAAGAACATGAGGTTTTTAAAAAAATGCAGATTTTGAAAGGGAAAGTGATGTAAATGACATTTGATAAACACATTCGTAGTATAATGGATTTTCCTAAAGAAGGTATAGAGTATATGGATATTACTACTTTATTAAAGGAGGGAGCTCTCTTTCATGAGGCAGTAGATGCTTGTATTGCATTAGCAGAGGGTATTGAATTTGATAAAGTTGTTGGACCTGAAGCTAGAGGTTTTATTATGGGAACGCCTTTTGCTTATGCAACTAAAAAAGGTTTTATTCCTGTTAGAAAACCAAAGAAATTACCAGCAGAAATTTTAAGTTATACTTATGATTTAGAGTATGGTACAGATACCTTAGAAATTCATAAAGATAGTATTTCAAAAGGGGAGAAAATTTTAATTGTAGATGATTTATTGGCAACTGGCGGTACAGTTGAAGCTGTTGTAAATATGGTTGAGCAATTAGGTGGTATTGTCGTTGGTCTAGTCTTTTTAATTGAACTTGAGTTCCTAAATGGTAGGGACAAATTAGAAGGTTATGATGTTTATTCTTTAATTAAAAAGAAGTAGTTTGTTTTTTTCATTAATTATGTGTATAATAAATGTAATTAACTTATGAGAAGGTGATTACTATAGATTTTGAAACGTATTTAAATAGAATAATAGAGTTAAATGATGAATATGATATTGAAAACTTAAAAAAAGTTTTCGAATTTGCCAAAGAAGCTCATAATGGACAGAAAAGAAAATCTGGAGAAGATTTTTTTATACATCCTCTTGAAGTTTCTTTAATTTTGGCTGAAATGAAAATGGATGAAGAAACGGTTATTGCTTCAATTTTACATGATGTAATAGAAGATACTAAACATACACGTGATGAAATTAGCGAAATTTTTTCACCAACTGTTGGTTTACTTGTAGATGGGGTTACAAAGTTAGGTACTATACACTATGAATCAAAAGAAAAACAAAAAGGTGAGAATTTGCGAAAGATGTTTTTGGCTATGGCTAAAGATATCCGAGTGGTACTTATCAAGTTAGCAGATAGACTTCATAATATGCGTACCCTTGAGTATATGTCGCCAGCAAAGAAGAAAGAAAAAGCATTAGAATGTCTCGAAATATATGCACCCATTGCTGATCGATTAGGAATGTCACAGATTAAATGGGAGTTAGAAGATACTTCATTAAGGTTTTTATACCCGGATCAATACAGAGATTTAGTTGACAAAGTCAATGCAAAAAGATCCGAGCGAGAAGCTATTATTGAAAAAAATATTAACTTATTAAAAGATCATGTTGATGAAATAGTTGATACAGAATATGAAATAAATGGTAGAGCAAAACATTTTTATAGTATTTATAAAAAAATGGAAGATTATAATAAGGATTTTGATGAAATTTTTGACTTAACAGCTATACGTGTTATTGTTAATGATACCCGTGAATGTTATTCTGTTTTAGGAGTTTGTCATAGCATTTGGAATCCAATCCCAGGTCGCTTTAAAGATTATATAGCAGTACCTAAGTCGAACCTGTATCAATCCTTGCATACAACAGTTATTACCCAAGATGGGGATACCCTTGAAATTCAAATTCGAACGAAAGAAATGCATAGAATCGCAGAATTCGGTATTGCTGCCCACTGGATTTATAAAGGTGGTAAAAGAGAAAAGCAAGAGAATATCGATAAAAAGCTCGCTTGGATTCGTGAAGTCTTAGAAAATCAGAATGAGACATCAGATCCAGAACAGTTTATGGATTCAATTAAAGTTGACTTATATGTCAATGAAGTTTTTGTATATACCCCTAATGGGGATGTTTTTGAACTGCCCAGTGGTTCGACACCAATTGACTTTGCTTATAAGGTGCATTCAGAAGTAGGGCATCAATGTGTTGGTGCTAAAGTTAATGGTAAAATTGTACCTTTATCTTATGAATTATCATCAGGCGAAATTGTTTCTATTATCACTAAAAAAGGGTCAGGTCCTTCTAGGGATTGGATCAATTTAGTGCAAAGTAACCATGCAAAAAACAGAATCCGTAGATGGTTTAAGAAGGAACGTCGTGATGAAAATATTGAAAAAGGAAAAGCAATTCTAGAAAGTGAAATGAAAAAAGCCCATCTATCCATTAAAGAGGACTTGAAAGACAAATGGATTGATCCAATTTTAAAACGTCTAAGTCTAGAGACTTTAGAGGACCTTTATGAAGCTTTAGGATATGGTGGTATTCTTTCAAGACAAGTCGTTCCAAGAGTTAAAGAATATAAGAATGAAGAGAATAAAAAAAGAGAAAAATTTGATCCACAACGTTTGCAAAAGAGTAAAAAGCGTAAACAGAATAATGTAGGCGTCATTGTTAAAGGCTTAGATAATGCTTTGACTAGATTTGCCAAATGTTGTAACCCTTTACCAGGAGATGAGATTATTGGCTATGTAACCCAAGGCAGAGGCATCACTGTTCATCGGGTGGATTGTCCAAATCTTGCGGATCTATTAAAATCTAAAGAGCGCTTCATAGAAGTTGAATGGGATGACTCTAATAAGAGTTCCTATGAAGCACGGGTGAAAGTCATTGGAAATGATCGAAAAGGCTTACTTTCAAATATTACTGCAGTTATTAATTCTGATGATTTCATCATCAATGGATTAAACGCACGAAAGGACAAAACCGGTGTTGCAACAATAGAACTACTTGTTGAAATTAGTAATAAAAAACATCTTTGGCGATTAATTGAAAAGTTAAAAGCCATTGATGGTGTAATAGATGTTCAAAGAGTAACCAGTTAAGGAGGCAATATGAGAGCAGTTGTACAACGTGTATCAAGCTCATCGGTAAGTGTTAACGATGAGGTCGTTGGTTCTATTGGTCCTGGTTTAAATGTTTTATTAGGGATTGGTACCAATGATAATATAAAGGACATTGAATACCTAGCAGATAAAATAATTAATTTGAGAATTTTTGAAGATGATGATGAAAAAATGAATTTGTCACTTCTTGATACTAAAGGAGAAATTCTTGTGATTTCTCAGTTTACATTACAAGGCGATTGTAGAAAAGGTAGACGGCCAAGTTTTATTGAAGCCGCTCGACCGAAAGAAGCATTAGAGCTTTATAAAGCATTTGTTGAATATATAGAAGACACATATGATTTATCAGTTGAAACAGGAACCTTTCAAGAACATATGGCTGTAGACATTCAAAACGATGGACCTGTGACACTTTTAGTTGATAGTAAAAAGGAATTTTAGGTGATTTATGAAAATAATTAGAATACCCATTGGCACTTATCAAACAAATTGTTACCTTGTAGCTGATGAAGGGTCCAAAGAAGCTTTTATTATTGACCCTGCTGGAGATTTAGAGCAAATAAAAAATTTAATTGATGAAAAAACATATGATTTGCAGTATATCATCTTAACCCATGGTCACGGGGATCACATAGGAGCAGTTGAAGGGCTTAAAGAAGCTTATGATGCTGTTTTATTAATTCATGAGGAAGATGCTGAGATGTTAAGAGACCATCAGTTAAATTTAACTTTTCGGATGGGTGAAAAAATTGAAATCGAAGCAGACCAGACTTTTAGAGATGGTGAAACATTAATGGTAGGTAGTTTAGAATTGAAGTTTATACACACACCTGGTCATTCAAAGGGTAGTTCTTGTATATTAGTAGAAGATGCTTTATTTTCTGGTGATACATTGTTCTTCAATTCTATCGGTCGAACGGACTTATATGGTGGCGACGGACGTAAGATTATTGAATCAATCAAGAATAAATTGCTTATTTTACCAGAGGAGACAAAAGTTTATCCTGGCCATGGTCAATCGACAACTATTAAAAACGAGTTAAAGAAAAATCCATTCTTTTAGAAGGGAAGTATATGATCACTGTACAGTTAATAAATCATGATTTTGAGTATGACATTCAGCAATTATTGTTGGTGTTTTTTAATGAAATAAATTTTGTAAAAAATCCTAGAGAAGATGGATTATTTCTTCTGAATAGCATTAATAGATTTGAAAATGAAATAGTTATTAAAAGTGAACTCTATGATAACAATACTTTACTTGACTTTGAAGAAACAGTTCATGTAAATACAAGTGATATAGATTTATTTATAAAGAATTATCACAAACGAATGGTTAAACATAATATTTATAAACTATTAAAAAGGTCATTTAAATCCCATAGTGGTTGGGGAATTTTAACTGGGATGCGTCCTGTCAAAGTTGCCCATAAATACTTAGATGCTGATTATTCAATAGAGACATTAAAAAGGATATTTGAAAATGAGTATTTTATGGATGATGAGAAGATTTTTCTAGTGACAGAAATCGCAAAAAAAGAAAGAGAATTTATTTATCCAATTGAAAATGATAAAATTTCATTGTATATAAGTATACCTTTTTGTGTAACGCGATGTAGTTACTGTTCATTTCCATCAAATATTTTAAGTAAAAAGGAAACTTTAGTGGCGCCATACCTTAAAGAGTTAAAATATGAAATTCAAAGAGTTTTAGAAAAAGTTAAAGAGAAGAAATTGATAATAGATAGCATTTATATTGGTGGTGGCACACCGTCTATATTAACGGAAAAACAAATATTTGATTTGTTAAGTTTTTTAGAAAATAATATTGATATGTCTTTAGTAAAAGAGTATACCTTTGAAGCTGGAAGACCTAAAACAATAACTAAAGAAAAACTTGAGGTACTTAAACACTTTCATGTGGATCGGATATGTTTAAATCCACAAACATTAGACAATACTATTCTAAAAAGAATCAATCGTGACCATTTATCAGAAGATATTATTGAGAAGTATGAGTTAATAAGATCTTATGGTTTTGATTCTATAAATATGGATTTAATATTAGGTTTACCAGGACAAACCAAAGAAACGTATCAAAAAACATTAGAACAAGTAAGGACTTTAAAACCTGATAACATAACAGTTCATAGTTTGGCCATTAAAAGAGGTTCAAAACTAAATAATAAAGGGTATACCTTTGATGATGTAAATGTAACAGAAGATTTAATGGAATATTCCAAAGAAATTCTCAAAGGTACCTACGAACCTTACTACATGTATCGCCAGAAGAACATTATCGGGAATCTAGAAAATGTTGGGTTTTCATTACCTGGTAAAGCATCACTTTATAATATAAAAATTATTGAGGAAAGACATACCATCTTGGCATTTGGTGCCGGAGCAGTTTCTAAAGTAGCATATGCTGGTTCAGATAGATTTGAACGGGTTCCTAACTCAAAAGGCTTAGAGGATTATTTAGACCGAATTGATGAAATGGCTAATAGAAAAATTAATGCATTGGAAAGAATTATAGGTGGTGAATAATGATATATTTTAAAAATGATTACAGCGAAGGTGCTCATGAGAGTATCTTAAAAAAGTTAAATACTACTAATTTAGTTCAAGACAAAGGTTATGGAAATGATCAGTACACTAAGGAAGCAAAAGAACTGATTCAAAAAAAGCTTAAGGATAAGAATGCAGACATTCATTTTATATCAGGTGGAACCCAAGCTAATCTAACGATAATCGGTTCAATTTTGAGACCTCACGAGTCTGTTATAGCTCCTGAGACTGGACATATTTGTGTCCATGAAACCGGTGCTATCGAAGCTACAGGCCATAAGATTAATACTGTGAAAACAATTGATGGTAAGTTAACCCCTGAATTAATTAAACCGGTATTAATAGCCCATGAAGATGAGCACATGGTTAAGCCCAAATTAGTTTTTATCTCTAATTCCACTGAAATAGGTACCCATTATACGAAAAGTGATTTAGAAAAATTAAGTAATTTTTGTAAAGAAAACGATCTTTATTTATACTTAGATGGGGCAAGACTTGGTTCAGCACTTACAGTAAAGGGATGTGACTTAACATTAGCTGAGTTATCAACTTATCTAGATGCTTTTTACATTGGCGGAACAAAGAATGGGGCACTACTAGGCGAGGCCATTGTCCTTAATAATGAGGATTTTAAAGTAAATTTCAGATTTCATCTTAAACAGCGCGGCGGGTTATTAGCTAAAGGGCGGCTCATTGCTATACAATTTTTAGAACTCTTTAAAGATAACTTATATTTTGATCTAGCAAAACATGCCAATGCTATGGCGGCATTAATAACTGAAGCTGTTGAGGAACATGGTTATGAGTTTTTAACAAAATCACAAACCAATCAAATTTTCCCAATTTTACCCAATGAAGTGATTAAGGTACTACAAAAAAATTATGAGTTTTATATTTGGTCAAAGGTAACTAAAGATACATCTAGTTTAAGACTTGTCACATCATGGGCAACAAAAGAAGAAAATGTTCGACAGTTTATTAAAGATTTAGACCAAGCTGTCAAGGGATTATAAATAAGAATCAGCAGATTTTACAAGGTTTTTTTGACAAAATCTGCTTTTTCTTTTATACTAAATAAAAGTACATAATCTATAGGAAGAGTAACAGTTTTGAATTTGTAATCAGTGAGCTAAGGATAGTGTAAACTTAGTTATAAATCAATTGTGAAGACACCTAATATAAAGATAGAGCAATGAGTGGGTATTTTACCAACTAAGGTGGCAACGCGGGTTTATTCTCGTCCTTAATGGACTGAGGATTTTTTTATTTTTTGAATAGGAGGCAATATGATACGTAAACCAAGAGGAACAAATGATATTTTACCAGAAACCATACAAAAATGGTTGTTTGTTGAAAATCAATTTAGACAGATTTGTAGAGAGTATAACTTTGGAGAAATACGAACACCTATGTTTGAAAAAACTTCATTATTTAAAAGAGGTGTGGGGGATACAACGGATATTGTTCAAAAAGAAATGTATAATGTATTAAGCGATGATGCATTACTTAAATATAAAGAAGACAAGTTAAAAACTAAAAAAAGACTAACCCTTAAACCAGAAGGGACAGCCCCTGTGGTAAGAGCTTTTGTAGAAAATAAATTATATGCTGAAAAGCAACCAACGAAATTATTTTATATTACACCATGTTTTCGTCATGAGCGGCCACAAGCTGGAAGACTGAGACAGTTTCACCAATTTGGGATTGAAACTTTTTCTGCTGAATCAGCTACAACTGATGCAGAAATTATTTCTTTAGCAGATAAGTTTTTCAAACGGTTAGGCATAGATAATTTAACACTAAAAATCAATAGTGTTGGATGTCCAGAGTGTAGACATGCGTACCATGAAAAACTGAAAAAATTCTTAGAGCCCAAATTACATGATTTATGTGAAACATGTAATGAACGTTATGAAACCAATCCATTAAGAATTTTAGATTGTAAAAACGAAACATGTCAAGAAACAATACATGGTGCACCGATGATGATTGATCATTTATGTGATGATTGTAGTGTCCACTTTGAAGAGTTAAAGATCAGTTTGCAAGCAGTCAACTGTGATTATGTAGTTGACCCTAAAATTGTTCGAGGTTTAGATTACTATACTAAAACAGCCTTTGAATTTATCTCAACTGACTTAGGCGCTCAAGCGACAGTTTGTGGTGGCGGTCGATACAACGGACTTGTTAAGCAAGTCGATGGACCAGAAACCCCTGGTGTTGGTTTTGGTTTAGGCATTGAAAGACTCTTAATGATTTTAGAAGCAAGAGATTTTACTTTTGATGAAAAAGAAACCCTCGATGTTTTCATTATTACCTTTGATAAAGAAACAAAATATGAAGCAATGAAGTATGCAACAAAGTTAAGGAATGAAGGTGTTTCAGTGGACATTGATCATATTGAAAGATCATTCAAAGCCCAATTTAGATACTCGGACTCATTGGATTCAAAATATACAATTATTCTTGGGCCAGATGAGATAAAGAACCAACTGTTTACACTTAAAAATATGAAAACTGGTAACCAGGTTGAAATTGAAATGGACAATTTAGAAAAGATTGTTAAATTAGTTAAGGAGAGAAGATAAATGGATACATTAAATGGATTTAAAAGAACACATATGTGTGGTGTCTTAAGACGTGAGCACATTGAAGAAGAAGTCATCTTAATGGGATGGGTTCAAAAAAATAGAGAACTTGGTGGCCTTAAGTTCCTAGATCTAAGAGATCGTACAGGTTTATGCCAAATTGTATTTGATGAAGAGGTTTCTGCTGAAGCCTTTGAAAAAGCATCTATTTTAAGAGGTGAGTTCGTTGTAGCAGTAAAAGGTATTGTTAAAGAAAGATACTCTGTTAATGACGAGATGCCTACAGGTCAAATAGAAGTTTTTGCAGATGAGTTAAGAATTTTATCAAAATCTGAAGTACCACCAATTCATATTAATGATGATGATACAGCGAAAGAAAGTTTAAGATTAAAGTATAGATACTTAGATTTAAGAAAACCTAAGATGTTTAAGAAATTGATGATGCGTAATAAGATTTCTAAGTCTGTTAGAGATTTCATGGAAGAAAACGGCTTTATTGATGTTGAAACACCAGTATTAACAAAACCTACACCAGAAGGGGCGAGAGATTACTTAGTACCTAGTCGTGTGAATAAGGGTAAATTTTATGCCTTACCACAATCACCTCAGTTGTTTAAGCAATTATTAATGGTTTCAGGTTTTGACCGTTACTATCAAATTGTTAAGTGTTTTAGAGATGAAGACTTAAGAAAAGACCGACAACCAGAGTTTACACAAATTGATATAGAAATGTCATTTGTTGATCAAGAAGAGGTTATATCAATTAATGAAAGACTATTACAAAAGGTTTTTAAAGAGACAAAAGGTATAGAGATTGAAGCACCATTTAAGCGATTCACTTACGAAGAGGCTATGTCTCGTTTTGGTTCGGATAAACCTGATACACGTTTTGGTTATGAACTAACGGATATTTCAGAGGTTTTAAAGGACTCTGAGTTTAAAGTATTCAGTGGCACTATCGCTAAAGGTGGTATGGTTCAAGGGATCAACATCAAAGGACAGATGGATGCTTATAGCCGAAACAATATTAAAAAACTAGAAAAGTTTGTTGCTGATTACGGCGCAAAGGGCTTAGCTTGGTTTAAAATTAAAGAAGATGGTGTGAACTCACCAATTGAAAAGTTTTTATCTGAAGACGAAGTAAAGGGTATTGTAGAAACAATGAAAGCTGAAGTAGGAGACTTATTACTATTCGTTGCAGATCAGAAAAAGGTTGTATATGATTCACTAGGTGCATTAAGAGTTCACATAGCAGAAGATTTAGATGTGATTGATAGAAGTGAGTATGACTTATTATGGGTTACAGATTTTCCAGTTTTCGAATATGATGATGAAGAGGAAAGATTTGTTGCTAAGCATCATCCATTTACAGCGCCAAAGTTTGAAGATATAGAATTATTAGAAACAGCTCCAGAAAAAGCAAGAGCAAATGCCTATGATATTGTTCTAAATGGTTTCGAAATTGGTGGGGGAAGTATAAGAATTAATACTTTAGAACTACAGCAAAAAATGTTTAATGCTCTAGGTTTTACTAATGAAGAAGCTGATGAAAAATTCGGATTCTTATTAGAAGCATTTAAGTATGGCGCGCCACCCCATGGCGGCATTGCTTATGGATTAGATCGATTAGCAATGATTTTAACAGATTCAGAAAACATTAGAGAGGTCATTGCCTTTCCGAAAACTCAAAATGCTACATCACTGTTGACAGATGCCCCAGCCATTGCCTCTAAGAGTCAATTAGAAGAATTAGGCATTCAATTAATGGAGCTGTCAGATGAATAGGGTCGGTAAAGTCGTTAGTTGCTCGAAAGGTTTTGCAATGGTTGAGATGAATCGTACAACAGCTTGTAGTGGTTGTACAGGGTGTGGAAATGAGAATGATGACTCAGGTGAAATGCAAATTAGAGTGTTGAATCAATTAGAGGCTGAAATGGGCGATATTGTTGAAATCAATATGGATACTCAAAACGTACTTTTAGCTGCATTAATTGCTTATGGCTTACCATTTTTTGGATTAATCATAGGTATCGTTGGTGGCCAATTAATCTTTAATAATGAGTTAATATCAGCTCTATCAGGGTTCGGATTACTTGGATTAACTTATTTTGGCATTAGTTTAAATGAGAAAAAATTTCACCTTTCAGATAACTATGTTCCAACAATTGTTAAAATCCACCAAAAGTATCAAGATGTTTGTTTTATTGTTGAATAAAAGGTATAATAAAGAGTATATGGAACACATATACTCTTTTTTTGTATGGGGTGATTTTAATGAATTATAACAAATTAAAATATAAAAGTATCGGCTTATTCTTAGTAATTGTTTTAGCAACAGTTACACTTTACCAAATGCTTATAAGTCAGGTCATTATTATAGAAATTTCATCATTTCAAAATTCTTTAATTATTTTATTGCTCATTATTTTTTCATGTTTTTTAACAATAAAATTTATTGACAATCATATTTCTGATTTAGATGAGAAATTAGAGCAACGGCTACAGAACTCTGCAGAGACAATAAAACAAATTTTAAAACAGAATAATGATTTAAAAGAGAGTATTGGATTAAAGAACATACTCAATGAAGAATTAAAAAATGAGATCAGCTATTGTGAAACGATTTTAAATAATCTACCAGAGATTGTTATGGTTACAGATGAGAAAGATCAATTAATATACTCTAATGAATATGCTAAGTATTTTTGTAAAAGAATTGAAAATTATGTTCCGCCTGAGAAAAGAAAATTTGATAGGCAATTACATAAAGAAAAAAATGAAGAATTATTACGTTCAGCAATGGATTCTATTGTTTTCGAAAATCAAGATTTTTATTTTCAAAAACAATTATTTGATTTAAATAAACGAAAGTACGTACTGACTATTGGAGAAGATCGAAAAGATCTAAATGCTGTCAATAAAAAATTGCTAAATACTATTGATCAATTAAAAAGTACTGATTCAGAGGTAAATTTTATTAATAATAAATTCAACCAATTACTGGATTTCATCAGTAGTATTGAAGATTTCAAGAAAATTGAAATTAACAGATTTTTAGTAAAGGTATTTAATTTTATGTTTACATTAATCGACCACGCAGATTGTGGTAGTGTTTATGTATTTAATGATGGTTTAGTAGAATTTTTAAGTGCTAAAGGCCATGACTTTGATCTTCTAAAGCAAATTACTATTTATAAAGAAGATTTTAGTTTTACTCATAATGAAGGGATTGTTGTAACAAAAAATATTATTGGTAAATCAAAAGAATACTACAAAAAACCAATTGCGGAAGCTAGTTTACCAATTAAGGAAACATTATCTTTTCCTATTCAATTAAATAATTCAGAGTTTGGTTCAATTGCTTTAGATATTAGTGAGCATCGTGCAGGATATTTTTCAAAAGAGGATATTCAGATGGCGAAACCTATTGAAAAGTTAATCAATATTATTATAAATATAGTCCATCAAAAAGAACAGAATATAAAATTTACTGATGATATTTTAGATTCATTTATGGAATTAATGAGTATTCATAGTCAAAAATTATTCAGACATTCTAAGAATGTTGGAGAATATGCCAGTGATTTTGCAGAATTTCTAGAGTTTGATGAAGAAAAGGTTAATGAAGTTTATTGGTCTGGTTTAATGCATGATTTAGGTTTTCTAGGAATACCTAAGGAAGAATTAAATAACCCTATTGAAGCAGAAGAGTTTTATCAAGACCATGTGACGGATGCCTATAAAGTCATGGGAAAAATTAAAGGCTTGGAAAATGTAGCTATGAATATTCTATGTCACCATGAAAATTATGATGGCTCTGGTTATCCTAAAGGGCTCAAAGGCGATGAAATTCCAGTTCCAAGTCAAATCATTGCTTTAATTAATTACTATGATTATACTATTAATGTAAGAAATCAATCCTTTGAAAGTTTTTTTGAAACGTTAGAAGAAAAAAGAGATGTTAGCTTTGATTCAAAGTTGATTGATGCGTTAATTAGGTGGGTGCATAAAAATGAAAATATCTAAAAGTATAATAGGTATCACAGTTTTTAGCGTACTCTTTTATTTAGGTTTAACTTTTTTTATGAACCCAATAAATGATTTTTTAAATTATGCCTTAACCTTATTATTGATAGTTGTTTTTTGTGCCTTAACGATTAGTGGAATTGATCAGAAGTTTTCTGCTTATAAAGTTAGAAAAGAAAGAGTTATAAAAGAAATTGAAGAAAATAACGGTATGACTAAGAAGAATTTATTGATGAATGAACGTTACCATAAAATAGATACTGAAAATAAAAGATTAGTAAAACAAGCTTTAATGTTTGACGAGCTATTTTATGAGAGTTTAGATTTATCGAATCAAATCATCTTTGTGAAAGATATGGCTGGAGAATATAAATATATAAACCAAACTTTCTTAGATTTATATAATCTAGAGAAAGAATCAATTATTGGTAAGACTGATAATGTTTTTCTAAGATATAAAAGGTTTAGTCAAGTCATTGAAAAAGATTTACATGATGATGAGTTACTAAAAATTGGTGAAAAAAATTCTATTGAAACAGATAGTATTATACCAAAGGACAATGGCCAGGATGTTATCATTCATACCCATAAATCACTATTTACCTATAATAATGAACAATTTATACTAGGTGTTTCAAGTGATATCACTGAAAATGAATTGAATGAGGATAAATACAAAGAAGAAATTAAAAAATTCGAAAAAAAGCTTGAGAAAAAAAATAAACTGTTGGATTCAATTCGTCAACTAACCCGATTGTTTTACAGTGCAGAAGTAGCTACTTCTGATGAGTTTGAAAAACTATTAATCAATATTTTTGATTTCTCAATGAATTTGATTGAGGAAGCAGACTATGGATCTATCTATATATTTGAAGATCAAAAAGTTAAATATTTAAAGTCCTATGGGTTCAATATTCATGACCTCAATGCTTTAGAAATTCCTGAAGAAGATTTCTCTAACTTACTTTCTAAGCAGTCTTTGGTTATAAAGAACACGGAAGCATCTCTACAGTTTATTGATGAAGCTGGAAATCATACGACTCGAATTAAAGAATCTATCAGAATTGCCTTAAAAAATAAAAATAAAATCATAGGCAGTATGTCCTTTGATATTGACTCAGTAAATGATAAAGTCTTTGAAGATTATTCTATATTTTTAATGAACTCATTATCAAAACTTATCAATATTATTATCACATTGGTAGAAAGTGATACATCTGAAAAACATTATGAGCAGAATATGATTAAAGCATTATTAAATATGTTAGAAATTCATGATGAGTATACTAATGATCATTCAGTGACAGTAGCAAATTTATCTAAAGAGTTAGGTTTAAGATTAGAGTTACCAATGATAGATATTGATCGCTTGTATTGGGCTGGTATTACTCATGATATTGGTAAAATAGAGATTTCTGCGGATATTCTTAATAAGAAAGAAAAGTTAACAACGGAAGAGTTTAGAAAAATTAAACACCATCCAGTGATTGGGTACAAAGCTTTAACAAAGCTTGACTCCTTAAATGATATTGCAAAGTATGTTCTACACCACCATGAGCGAATAGATGGTTTGGGTTATCCAGATGGTTTATCTAAAACAGAAATACCATTTATTTCAAGAATACTATCTGTAGTAGATGCATGGGATGCTATGACATCTGAGCGTTCTTATAGAGATTCTCTATCTTCTAAGGTGGCAGTTAATCAGCTTATTAAAAATAGAGGGACTCAGTTTGATGAGTTTATTGTTAATGAATTCATTGCTCTTTTAAGAGAAAAAGAAATTATTACTGAAGAACTTTTTCAATCTTTGGAGGTGAAACTATAAAAGTTATAAGTGAACAGTTTAAAAAAATTTTAAAGTATGTAAGAGAAGGGATCCATGTAGTAGATCTTAAAGGTATTACTGTTTATTATAATGATGCCATGGAAGCCATTGAAGGAATCCATAAGAAAAAAGTATTAGGCAAGCATATACTTGAAGTTTATCCGAATTGGAAAAATGAAAACTCAACACTATTAACAGTTTTAGAGACTAAAAAAGAAATCATTAAGAAAAAACAGAGCTATATTAACTTGAAGGGTGAAAAAATCAGTACAGTTAATACAACTGTTCCACTTTATAATGGTAAAAAACTTATTGGAGCCGTTGAGATTTCTTCTAACTTTACAGAAGTATCAAATATGTCGAATCAGATCATTGATTTACAACAAAAATTAATCAAGAATCCTAAAATATCAGAAAGAGAAACAAGATTTTATACCTTTGAAGATATTATTGGTTCTAATAGTGAGTTTTTAAAAGCATTAAAATATGCAAAAAAGTCAGCCCAAATGGATTCAAGTGTATTGATTTACGGCGAAACAGGGACAGGTAAAGAACTTTTTGCTCAAAGTATTCACAGTGCTAGTAGTAGAGCTACCGAACCATTTATAGCACAAAATTGTGCGGCGATTCCTGATTCCTTACTAGAAGGTTTGCTTTTTGGATCTGTTAAAGGTTCCTTTACCGGTGCAGAGGATCGACCAGGGCTATTTGAACAAGCCAGTGGTGGGACACTATTTTTAGATGAGATTAACTCTATGAGTTATGAACTGCAAGCAAAACTCTTAAGGGTTTTACAAGAAAATTATATACGAAGAATTGGTGGTCAAAAAGATATTAAGATTGATGTAAGAATCATTGCAGCAACCAATACTGATCCTAAAGAGCTTCTAGCTTCTAAAACCTTTAGAAAAGATCTTTATTATCGAATCAATGTGGTTGGTATTAAACTCCCTAACCTTAATGACCGTAAAGATGATTTATTAGAATTATCTGATTATTTTATTCAAGAGTTTAATAAAAAATTTAATAAGGATGTTTGGATGCTTAGCGAAAATGTGATTGACCTTTTTAAACAGTATGACTGGGAAGGTAATATTCGTGAGCTAAGAAATATTATTGAATCATCTATGAACTTTGTAGAAGATGAGCATGTGATTAAAAAGGAGCATTTGCCCTCTCATTTTAATGACAAAATAGGAGATCGGGTTAAGCATACCTTTATTAATGATTTTAGTGAATATGAACAGTTACCAAACTATTTAGAGGATATTGAGAAAAGAATTATGAAAACAACTTATGAGTTAAATGAGCATAATGCAACACTTACAGCAAAAAAGCTTGGTATTTCAAGACAAAGACTACAATATAAGCTAGATAAATACAATATTTAAAGCTATAAACTCATTAAACTGAGTTATAGCTTTTTTTATGCAAAATAATTTGCACTGAAGTTTTGTAATAATTATGTGAATAAATATCCGCATAATATTTATGATTACCCTTATCTTTATGCATAAAGTGTATAAAATATACTTTGAAATTAACTCTAGTCATAACAAATGCAAATTTTTTTGCAAACACGATGCAAAAAAATTTGCGTGAAAACGTTTTTTTGTCTTATTTATCCCCTATATAGTGCTTTATGACACCTAAAAACCCCTATAATAACTTTTTATCTTTGGCATGGTTTATGCATTATATATAGTTGAGAAGAAACTTAGGATATAATTTATGGAGGTGCAATTTTTTATGAATAATGTTAGAGTAGCAATTTGGGGTTTTGGTGCAATGGGTAGCGGAATGGCACGTATGTTAGTGAATAAAAAAGGTGTTGACATCGTTGCTGTATGTGACCGGCATGATACACGTGTAGGTAAAGATATGTATGACTTATTAGGTGTAGAGAGAGGCGACAGAAAGCCAGTAATTATTACTGAAAATGTAGAAGAAGTAATTTATGAAGGTGTAGCAGATGTTTGTTTAACTGCAACTGATTCATATACTTCAAGTGCTTTTCCGAGATTAAAATATGTATTAGAACAAAAAATAAATGTTGTTTCAACAGCTGAAGAAATGGCTTATCCACAGGCACAAGAACCAGAGTTAGCTGAAAAGTTAGATAAAATTGCTAAGGAAAATGGCGTTTCGATTTTAGGTACTGGTATTAATCCAGGATTAATCATGGATTTATTAGTTACTGTCTTAACTGGTTGTATGGTTGATGTAACACATGTTGAAGCAGAACGTGTAAATTCATTATCACCATTTGGCCATGCGGTAATGGAAGAGCAAGGCGTAGGCATCACATTAGATGAGTTCAATAAAGGTTTAGAAGACGGTACATTAGCTGGACACGTTGGCTTTGCTGAGTCTATTCAAATGATTGGTGACGCTATTGGTTGGCCAGTAGAAAAGTTTGAGCAACAAATGAAGCCAATTGTAACAACCGTTGACCGTAAATCTCCTTATGGCTTTGCAGCTGCTGGTAATGTTGCAGGTGTAAACATGACAGGTCAAGGGTATGTGGATGGCGAAGTAAAAATTGATATGAAACATCCACAACAAATAGAACCAGAAATGGAAGGGACACGTACTGGCGATTACATTCGTTTAAAAGGTAGTCCAGAAGTAAACATGTCAATTAAACCAGAAGTAGATGGTGGTTTAGGA
>DATFJG010000181.1:0-10818 GCA_035269305.1 Clostridia bacterium | reverse complement strand
GGACATGCAAGTGGAATAGGAAAAATAGAAACAATTATTGAAGATGAAAAAGTAAAAAAAGTTGGAGTTGTTAGAACAGCAAGAAGAATTATGGATGGTAACATTTATATTAAATAAAACTAAGACATCTAGAAAAAGTAGGCAGAGACTTTGAAATAGTTTGTTTATGAAAAACCCGCAAGTTAAGGTAAAAAAACAACAGTTATTAAAAAGACATTGGAGAAAATAGATTTGATTAGCGAAAAGTGAATGAAATGACAAAGCAAGACAGATGAAACGTCCCCTTGTCTTTTCTTATCTGTATGCACTTGAATTTAAATGCGATTATTCAAGTGCATACATGATAAAAAATAAAAATTGAGCATAAATCAAGTTAACAGCTTAAAATATCTAATTATTTTAAAATTTCATTTAATACTCTAATGAAATTTCTACCTGCAATTTTACTTACATCTTCTAATTTGTGTCCTCTTTCTAATAACAGTTGTATAACATCCTTGATATTATCTACGCTTTCAAGCCCTTTTACTCCAAAATCTCCCAAGTAGATGTTAAAATCAAATCCAAAGGCAACATGGTCATAACCTACAAGATTTACTAAATATTCTATATGTTGTATATAGTCGTGAATAGTTTCAGTTTTGTCATCTTCTTCATGGAGAGGGTTATTAGAAGAACTACACACCTTAGAAAAATATGAAACTGCTCCTATAACTCCATTACTCTTGGCTATTGCAATAATTTGCTCATCTGTAAGATTTCTTTTATGGTTATATAATGCTTTTGTATTCGAATGAGATGCTATTGTCAATCTTTTGTTATGTTTAATGACGTCCCAAAATCCAACTTCATTTATATGAGATACATCAACTATAATACCTAATTCGTTCATTTTCTCAAGTGCTAATTTACCCATTGATGTTATATTTCCCTCATTATGATCTACTCCATATGCGAAAGAGTTGGAATGATTCCAAGTTAGCATACCTGCTCGTAATCCAAGTTCATAGTAAATATCTAAAAGATTTATTGTATTATTTAGAGGTTCAAAGCCTTCAATTGAAAGAACTATACCTATTTTTCCAGTTTTTATAACACAATCCAAATCTTTTTTGTTTTTAATTATTATTACATCTTTATTTTCTTTTGAAGCATTAATTATTTTTTCGATTTGTAGTAATGTTTCGTTGACAGCAGATTCTTCAAGTGTTTTTGTAAATAAATTCGCAAAAATTATATTGACACCTGAACTCTTTAAATGAGAGTAATGAGATTCCATAAATACATTTGTTTTGCCATTTAGTTCTTTTAAATAAACATCGCGCGGTATATCAGTATGACCATCTACTATTATCATTTCTTTGATTATATTTTGTAAATCCATATTTTCACCTCTTATAATCTATGCTTTTAATCAGTATATAGATCAAAATCTATTTCATTCACAAAATGACAAAAAACATAATGTTCTTTACTAATTTCAGTCATTTTGGGAATTTTATTTGTGCATATTTCTTCTGCAAAAGGGCATCTTCTGCTTAATTTACATCCTTTAGGTGTATTAATCATGCTTCCTATTTCTCCACCTAGTTCAAATCTTTTTCTGGTTTTTGAATCTAAAGAGATGATTGGAGATGAATCCATTAGGGCACGAGTATAGGGATGTCGTGGGTTGTGATAAATGTCTTCTGCTGGACCTATTTCCATTAAACCACCTAAATACATGACACCTATTCTATCGCTTATATATCTTACTATATTTAAATCATGTGTAATAAAAAGATAGGTTAGGCCTTCTTGTTCTTGTAAATCTAATAACAAGTTAAGTATTTGAGCTTGAACAGATATATCAAGTGCAGAAGTCGGTTCATCTAAAATGATGAATTTAGGTTTTAAAATGATTGATCTTGCTATAGCAACACGCTGCTGTTGTCCACCACTCAACTGACCAGGGTAACGATCACCAAAATCCAAGCCAAGGTCTACTTTTAATAGTATTTCATCGATTAATTTATTCATGGTATTTTTTGGATATTTGTATACTTCTAATGATCTTCTCAATATCTGTCTTATTGTTTTTCTGGGGTTTAAACTAGATGCTGGATCTTGAAAAACCATATTTGTATTCTTCTTAAAATTCTTCAAGTCATTTCCTGTGAGTGTTGAAATATCCTTTCCATCAAACAATATACTATCGCTTTTAATATCTGAAAGTTTTAGGATGGCTCTTGCTAAAGTTGATTTTCCACTACCTGATTCTCCTACGAGACCAACAGTTTCTTTTTCTCTAATGTTAAAGCTTACGTCATCCACAGCTTTTATGTATTTAACTGATTTATTTATGATTCCTTTTTTTATACTGAAGTATTTTTTTAAGTTTCTAAGTTCAACTAAATTTCGTTGCATAATTTATACCTCCAATAAATGACATGCACAGTAATGCTCATCAGAGTATTCTTTTAGTGTTGGTGAAACTTTTGTACAAATATCTATAGCAGAGGGACATCTATTTGCAAATCTACAACCAGATGGGGGGTTTATTAGATTTGGTACCATCCCAGGAATATTAACCAAACGGCCTTCTTTTTTACTTATTGTAGGTAAGGCCTTCATTAATAGTTTAGTATATGGATGTAGAGATTTTTTGAAAATATCCGATAAGTTTCCCATTTCAACTAAATTTCCAGCATACATTACGCCAACTCTATCTGCTGTTTCTGCTACTACACCAAAGTCATGTGTGATTAAAAGAACTGAAGTATTAAAATCGTCTTTTAATCTTCTTATTACTTTTAATATTTGTGCTTGAATTGTAACGTCAAGAGCTGTTGTGGGTTCATCTGCAATTAACAAAAGAGGTTTTCTTGAAATCATCATACTAATCATTACTCTTTGTCTCATACCACCACTAAGTTCAAATGGATAGCTTTCAAACCTTTCTTTTGGATCAGAGATTTTCACGTCTTCAAATATCTTTATTACTTCTTCCCATGCTTTTTCTTTCGAAATATTATCTAACAGAAGGGATTCTGAAACCTGATTACCCACTGACATTACCGGATTTAGTGAATCTAATGGATTTTGAAAAATCATACCGATTTCCGTACCTCTAAAAGCAAACATTTCTTGTTTTGACATTTTTAATACATCTTTACCATTAAAATTAATGCTTCCATCAGTTATCATTCCGTTTTTAGCTAATAGCCGCATTAAAGAAAAAGCAATAGTACTTTTACCACATCCGGATTCGCCAACTAAAGCAAATATTTCTTTCTTTTTTATATTGAAATTTATATTTTCAACGGCCTTTACTGTACCATTTTCGGTTTTAAAATCTATTGTTAATTTTTTTACATCTAATATAGTATTCATTTATTTCTCCTTAATAATCAAATTTAGGATCAAGCATTTCCTTTAAACCTTCACCTAATATGTTGTATCCTAATACAACATATAGAAGGGAAAGTCCTGGTGTTATTGATATCCATGGTGCTATTTCAATTAAATTAACTCCTTGAGATAGAATAACACCCCAGTCTGGAGCTGGTGGTTGGGCTCCCAATCCTAAAAATCCTAGTGCAGAAGTAGATAGCACTGCCCTTGGTAAAGTAAGTGTTACTAATATTATTATTTGGTTTACTGTGTTGGGTAATATATATTTAGTAATAATGTTAAAATCTGATTCTCCTAAAACTCTTGCCGCATCAATAAAAGGTAGGTTTTTAAGTGTTTTTGTTTTCGCACTAATGATTTTTGTATATTGAGCCCATCCTACAAAAGCTATGGCTATTACTACATTAGTTAAACTTGGACCTAAAATAGTTACTATTGCTAATGACATTACAATAGCTGGCATTGACCAAGTAATATCTGTAATAAATGAAATAAATTTACTGACTTTTCTACCATAATATCCGGCTAATAATCCAAGTGTTACCCCAATTATTAATTGGATGACAGTTACAATAAATCCTACTTTCAGCACTATTCGTGTTCCATAAATAATCCTGCTGAAAATGCAACGTCCATATATATCAGTACCAAAATAGTAATCCGAACTCGGTGGTTGAAGTTTATCTAGAATATTAATTTCATCATAAGGATGAAGGGCTATAAAATCTGCAAAAATTGCACAAATAATTACAGTTAGGGAAATAATTAGTCCGGAAATAAAATTTTTATTTTTAATTAGTTTCTTAATTTTTTTATTATTCATTTTATTTACCTTCCATATTTTTTCTTACTCTAGGATCTAAGTAAGCAACTACTACATCCCCTAGCGTATTAGATACTACAGTTAATAAAGCTATTATCAACACTATGCCTTGTACTACTGGATAATCTTGTTTGGTAATAGATGTCCAGAGTAAATAGCCCATGCCGGGGTATGCGAATATTTTTTCTACAATTACAGATCCACCAATTATCCATGGAATTGACAAGAAAAACATAACAGTTGTAGGTATAAGTGCATTTCTGAGAACATGTTTGATTAATATTACTTTTTCTTTTAGTCCTTTAGCATAAGCTGTAATAACATATTTTTCATTTAGAATATCAACTATTTCTGAACGAGTGATTCTAATTCCAGAAGCCATATTAGTTAATAAAATTGTTGCAACAGGTAAAACTAATGAGAGTGGACCGCTATATCCTGAGATTGGAAAAATGGGAATCTTGACTGCAAACAATAATATTAACAATATACCTAACCAAAATTGTGGTGTTGACCAGAGAATTATTGTTGAATAAACTGTAAATTTATCAAGAAGTGAGTTCTTTTTAAAAGCTGCTAATAGAGCGATAGGTATGGCTAATATATATTGTAAAAGCACAGCGATACCTGATAACATTAATGTATACTTTAATCTAGACATGATTAGAACACTTACGGGTTGACTAGCTAAAATAGATAGACCAAAATCTCCTCTTAGTGCATTTAATAACCATTTAAAATATTGGATATAAAGAGGTTTATCTAATCCAAATTTGATTCTTAATTCTAATATTTTTTGTGGGTCTGCTCTGTCTCCTGCAATTAATTGAATAGGATCACCTGGCATGCTATGCATGATGGCAAATAATAAAATGCTAACAGTCAGCAATACAAGGACACCTATAAATAATCTTCTAATAATATATTCAAGCAAAAAAATCATCTCCTTTTAATGAATTTAACTCACATGTTATTTAAAGAAAAGGGAATATATTATTCTAAACTAGTAAAATAATATATTCCGTTAAGAATTATTTGTTATTTATTAAGCTTCTTTACATCCATAAATCTAAAGTTACCTTGAGAATCTAATTTTAATCCTTCAATTTCAACTCTGCTTGCGGTATACCATTTTTCATAGAATAAGCTGATAGCTGGAAGTTCTTCATACATTAGGTCTGTTACTTTCTCAAAACTTTTCATTCTTTCATCTAAACTTGCAATATACATTGAATCATCAATTAATTTATCTAATTCATCATTTGCATAATATCTTGAATCAGTTGTAAAACTAAATACGTGCATTGGATCTGCCCACTGTACTGACCTCGTAGATAATTGGAAGTCACCATCTTTCGTGCTATCTTTTACATATGAATGTTCAAGTTCTTTTATTTGTAAATCAATACCTATTTCTTTTAATTGGCTTTGTATTACTGGAGCAGCAGCTTTAATTGAGAAAACGTCCATAGCCGTTAATAATTCTATGGTCATGTCTTCGCCGTCTTTTTCTCTTATGCCGTCATTGTTTTGGTCAATCCATCCAGCTTCTTCTAATAATGTCTTAGCTTTCTCTTTATCAGTAGACCATTTATTCATCATTTCCATTTCTTTTTCAGAACTGAAACTTGTAACTGAAGGTGACATGAATGTATAACTTGGAGTAACATAATTATCTAAGGCTAATGCTATTTCATCTCTATTTATTCCAAGTGCTATTGCTTGTCTTACCTTAATATCACTAAGAATTGGATCTTCTGTGTTTACATATAGTAAAGATCCTCCAGGTTGCATTGCTTCATATAGTTTTATGTCTGAATTTGTTTTTAATGTTTCAATACTTTCTAGTGGAACAAAATCTATAATATCTACAGTTCCTTTCTCTAATTCGCTAACTAGAGTAAAAGAATCAGGAATAAATCTTACTTTGATTTCATCAAATTTTAAAGGACCTTTGTTTTCAGTTTCAGGACTAAAATCCCTAAAGGTCATGTTTGGTTTTAATGTAACATGAGAACCTTGTACCCATTCTTCTACATAAGCAGGTCCATAAGTTACTGCTTTAGTTTTAAATGCGTCATTTCCAACCTCATTTGCAGCATCAGCATTTACAATACCTGATTGGATAGAGGATAGAACTGTAAATAATACTGGATCTGGTTGACTAAGTACAAACTCAATAGTATTTTCATCTAATACATTATACTCTTTTATATTTGAATAATCAGAAACATAGGCACCAACTTCTAGGTATCTATCAAAGGATCCTTTGATAGCTTCGGCATTTAAAGGATCGCCATTTGAAAACTCTGCACCTTCAGGAAGTACAAATGTCCATTTCAGACCATCTTCTGAAATATTATATGACTCAACAATGTCAGCATAATATTCTTTGCCATCTAAACTAACATCAATAAGCAAGCCATATAATAATATATGTGCTAGGTTGCTCGTTGAAATTGTTTGGGTATCTGTGCCCTGTAGTTCATTTGATATACCAATAATCAATTCTTTTGAGTATTTTTCATCTTCTTCTGTTGGTTCATTAGTATCCCCATTTTCTATTGGCTCATCTGTAGTTGGACTACATGCAGATAGTACAAAAGTAAAAACTAAAATTACTGCAAGTACTGTTGCAAAATTCTTTCTTTTTCTCATTTTTTTTACCATCCTTTTTTAAGATTTTTTAAATATACAAATATAATAAGTTGCAAGAACCTGGCCATTAAGCTTATATATATATAAATAATTATCTTATTATACAATAAAATGTACGTAACAAGTAAAAAGGCGCAGTAAATATGTTGTATTTTTTAATTTATTAAGAAAATAGAAATATATAATATACTAAGAAATCTAAAATCGTATGATTATTTGACACATAAAATAAGTCTAAGAACATGAAACGTCTAATAATTTTACAGTAAGATGATATTTAAAAGTTCAGATTACTTAGAAATGTTGCAAGGTATAAATTCAAGTGATAGAATATCGTAAATTAAAATATTATAAGAGGAGATTAATTATGTATGATTTAGTTATAAAAAATGCTGAGATTATAGATGGATCGGGAAAGATATCATACATTTCAGATATAGGGATTAAAGATGGTTATATCAATACAATATCTTTAAATATAGAAGAGGACTGTGATAATGTAATTGATGCTGAAGGACTTATAGTTTGTCCGGGATTTATAGATATTGATTCCCATTCTGATTTTTCATTTTTTTCAAACTCTAAAGCTGAAAGTAAGGTTCGTCAAGGGATTACAACGGAAGTTATTGGCCAGGGCGGTCATACCTTAGGACCGATTAATGATAAGCATCTTTTAGAATTAAGAGAATATACTCATTCGTATGTTCAAAATAAAGATAAAATTAATTATTGGACCTGGAAATCTCAAACTGACTTTATAGATATTTTAGGTAAAAGAAAAATAGCTGTTAACATTGCTTCTTTAGTTGGATATGGAACTATAAGAGTTGCTGTTATGGGATTTGAAAAGAGAAAGCCTTCTAAAATAGAAATGGATGAAATGAAGAAATTACTTGAAGAAGAATTGGTTAATGGTATTCATGGCTTATCATTAGGATTAGATTATACTCCAGATTCTCTTGCAACTATGTTAGAATTAGTAGAAATGGCGAAGATAGTTAAAAAACACAATGGAATATGCTCAATACATATGAGAGATGAAGGAAACAATCTAATTAAATCAATTCATGAAGTTATTGAAATAAGCGAAAAATCAGGAGTCAAAATACAAATATCTCATTTAAAAGCAGCACATCCTCAAAATTGGGGAAATGTAAAGGAAGCAATTAGAATAATTAATAAAGCTAAACAATCTGGATTGGATATCGATTATGATGTCTATCCATATACATCATATGAAAGTGTCCTGAGTGATGTTCTTCCTCCTTGGATAAGAGAATTGAGTCCGTTAAAAATAGTTGAATTATTAAAGGATGAAGAGGTTAGAAAAAAAGTAGTTAAAGATATGATTGACCCTTACAGTGATTGGGGAAATCCTATGCTCGGGTCTTCTTGGGAACAAATTAGAATAGTATCGATGAATAGCCAGGAAAATAAAAAATATGAAGGTATGAATATTGAACAGATATCAAGACAATTAAATCAAGAACCCTGGGAAGTAGCTATTAAATTACTAATTAAAGAAGAAGGAGTTATCAAGATTATTTTTTCTGCAATGATAGAAACAGATTTGGTGGAAGTAATGAAACAGTCAATGGCTATTTATTGCACCGATGGATTAGCTGTTTCGCCTTATGGCGATTATAAAGATATTAAATTACATCCAAGGTATTATGGTACATATCCACGGATATTAGGAAAGTATATTAGAGAGAAGCAAATCATACCTTTGGAAGATGCGATTAATAAAATGACATTACTACCTTCAATCAAAATGAATATTAATGATAGAGGACTTCTTGCTGAAGGATACAAAGCTGATATTACTATATTTGATAAAGATAAAATTATTGATAAGGCTACATTTGACGATCCGCATCAATATCCTGAGGGTATTAAAGCGGTAATTGTTAATGGAGTAGTAGTTGTTTTAGATAATAATCACACAGGAGAGTTGCCTGGAGAAGTAATAAAAAGAAAATAGTATGGAAAATTATCCTTTAGTAAATGAAAAGGAGCTTTATTGATGAAAATGTTAAAACGAAAGATACTAATTATAGATAATGAAATTTATAGGAATCGAGATTTGCAAATTTCATTAAAATCTCTTGGATATGAAGTAAAAATAGTAAAAACTGGGCTTGAAGCTATTCACTATTTAGCAAAAAACTCAATGGATGTTATTATTGCAGGCTTTGATACTGGTAGAATATCAAAAGAAAATTTAGTCAAAGATATAATAAACATTGACTCATCTATAAGAGTTATATTTATAGACGATAATTCTGATATTAAAAATATTGTTAAGGTCATGAGAGCAGGTGCATATGATTATTTAGAAAACAACTTTGGAATAAATGATTTAGTTAAGACTATCGAAGGAAAATTAGAAAAGAGGATATTTGTTGAAAAAAATCCTAATACAAATACTATTATTCCCATAAATAAAGAATATGAAGGTATTGTATCAAGAAGTGAAAATATGAAGGCAATTCTTTCAATGATTGATAGAATTGCTGAAAGTAATGCTACTGTATTATTAATGGGAGAGAGTGGAGTAGGTAAAGAAGTTTTAGCAAAAATGATTTATAAAAAAAGTACAAGACAAGATAAGAGATTTGTAGTTATAAACTGTGCAGCAATACCTGAAAAGCTTATTGAAAGCGAACTTTTTGGACATGAAAAAGGATCTTTCACAGGTGCAAGCAGTAGAAAAATTGGTAAATTTGAACAAGCAGAGGGTGGAACAATATTTTTAGATGAGATGGCGGAATTATCTTTAAATATGCAAGTGAAGTTTTTAAGAGTTCTACAAGAAAGACAATTAGAAAGGATAGGCTCTTCTAATAGGATAGATTTAGATGTAAGAATTATTGTTGCAACAAATAAAGATTTGTTAAAGGAATTACAAAATGGAAATTTCAGAGAAGATCTTTATTATAGAGTTAATGTTGTTAAAATAGAGATACCACCACTGAGAGAAAGAAGAGAAGACATAAGTATGATGTCAAATAATTTTTTGTTTGAATTTTCAAAGGAATACGGTAAAAAACTAAAATCTATAGATCTAGAAACGATGCATATTTTATTGAATAATGAGTGGAAGGGAAATGTAAGAGAGTTAAAAAATGTGATAGAAAGAGCAGTTGTTATAGCAAAAAAAAATGATAAATTACTAACAAAAGAGCACTTGCCTATGGAAATAAGGAATAATGAAAATTTTCTTGATTTAAATAAAAAAACAGAATTAACATTAAAGGAATATGAAAGAATATTGATTGTTTATACATTAAACAAAACGAAAGGGAATAAGACTAAAGCAGCTGAAATATTAGGGATTGAAAGACAAACATTGTATAACAAAATGAAAGAATATAATCTTTTTTAAAATAAATTAAATATTCTATTATTTCTTTACAATATCTTGATAATACGTATTAACATATGACAAAGCATATTTTTTTAAATATAATATAACTAAATTTTAAAAAGAAGGTGTTGTTTTGAAGAAACTTACAGTTATAGCTTTAGAAGAAAATACAGTTATGCCAATAAAAAATGATTTGTTAAATATTTTTGGTAATATTCTTGAAATAAGATGCTATTATATTTTGAATAGTAATATTAAATAGGTCTAATAATAGAATTTTTCAAATACACTTATAGTAAAATCATTACACCTACAGAATTTCTAGATACTGCTTTAGAAGGTAAAAAATCAGCTGTAATAGAAGGAAGATATAAACATATTAAACCAGGAGAACATAAATTTTGATACAATGTAAAGCCCTTGAAATTAAGGGCTTTTTAAGTTTTTAAAGATAAAATATTAGGTTTTTGCAGAAAACAGTTTCAATTACACTAAATAGTATGCAGCAGAAAATGCACGAAAGATTTCTGCTAATCTATCGGTTTTGATCTACTTTCTCAAAAAAGAGTTGGGG
>DATFJG010000180.1:0-7969 GCA_035269305.1 Clostridia bacterium | reverse complement strand
TTTAGACATACTGTTCAATTTTCAAAGACCATTTTTTCTCTTGTTTTGCTTTTTTCACAACTATTATAGATTAACATAATGTTGTGTTTGTCGTCAAGAAGTTTTTTAAAATAAGTTATTTTTTATTTTACGTCTCTCTCTCGCGACATCTATTATCATATCAACAAATGGTTTTGTTGTCAATGTTAAATTTGAATTAATTATTAACAAAATTTCTCCAGTTGTTTTTTACGACATTTATAATACTATCTTTTTGTAAAGGCAATGTCAACACTTTTATTAAAGTTTTTTATCTTTTCTTTTGCCCTATTCTTTGACAGCTATTACAGCATAACATTTATAACTTTAAAGTCAACAAAGAATCAATAATAAAACTATTCTGACAATTGTTCCATGAAAAAAGAAGCCATTAAACGCTACAATCTAATGACTTCTTTGATGATTATTATTTAATTTAAATGTTCAATTAATTGTACTTTAACACCATTTGGATCTAAAACATAAATAAACTTAAGTTGTGGATTGGGTTGAAAAGGCCCACTATGAACTTCTATCCCATTATCCTTTAATAGACTTTCAAAGGTTTCTAATGAAGGGACTGAAAAACCGATAGAAAGACTACCCTTAAATGTACTTACTTTTTCTTCTGGTAAATGAATTAACTCAACTGATGTATCGCCTTCACCTAAAAAAACAATTTTTCCACCATTAGGCATTTCTATTGTTCTTGTTTCTGGTAATCCTAAAATCTGATTATAGAACTTTAATGATTCTTCCATGTTCTTAACATGTATTGTTACCCAAGAAAATTTCATTAGTAAACTCCTCCTATCTATTACTTATAATATGTTAATAATCCTTCACTATAATGAAGTAACTAAACCAATTTTATTTTTTACGTCTTTTAATACTTTTTGAGAAACTTTATTAGCCCGTTCAGCACCATTTTTTAAAATATCGTTTATTTGTCCACTGGCTAAGATTGATTCATATTTTTCTCGAATAGGTGCTAATTCATTTATTACAACTTCTGCTAAGTCTTTCTTAAAGGTTCCATAGCCTTCACCTTCGTATTTCTTTTCTAATTCTTTAATACTATAATCAGTAAACTCTGAATAAATTGTTAGAAGATTACTAATAGCCTTTTTATTTTCCATATCAAACTTAACTTTCATATCACTATCTGTTTTAGCACTCATAATTTTCTTTCGTATAACCTTTGGTTCATCCAGTACATATATTGTTGCTTTTTTATCTTGATCACTTTTACTCATTTTATTATTAGGATCAGCCAATGACATAATTCTAGCCCCTTGTTTCTTAATAAGAGGTTTTGGTACTGTAAAAGTATCACCATATTTATTATTAAATCTAATAGCAATATCCCTTGTTAACTCTAAATGTTGTTTCTGATCGCTACCAACTGGTACATAATCTGCCTCATATATCAAAATGTCTGCTGCCATGAGAATAGGATAAGTAAATAAACCATTGGTCACACTTTCATTTTTACTTGATTTATCTTTAAACTGTGTCATACGATTTAACTCTCCCATGTATGAGTTACATTGTAAAATCCAAGCGAGTTCTGCATGAGCAGGCACATGAGATTGAATAAATAGTGTAACTTTTTTGGGATCGAGTCCTATAGCTACATATAATCCTGCCAATTCAATTGTTCTTTCTCTTAATTCTTTTGGGTCTTGCTCAACTGTTATTGAATGTAAATCAACTACACAATAAAAACAATCCTTGTCTTCTTGTAATTTCACAAAATTTTTCATTGTTACATAATTTCCTAAATGAATGTTTCCTGATGGCTGCACACCTGATAAAATTCTTTCCATTAATATCCCTCCAAAAACTACAAAAACCCTCTACAAAATTGTAGAGGGTGAAATCTCACGGTACCACCTCATGTTTAACTCTAAATCTTTTTAACGGAAGATACCCGAGTCACCTACTATTATTTCAGATTCTGCTCATAAATCCATTCAATTTACTTCAAAATATTAAACTCACAGCTACTGTTTAACTCTCTCTTATTTTTTCATAAATTTACTACTTTTAATCATCGCTTTATTATTATTTTATATCTTAATATCTATTATCAATCTTGTCAAATCTAAATATCATAAATTTTATCATATTCTTTCTTAAACTTATTGATTATTTTCTTTTCCATTCTAGAAATTGTCATTTGTGAAACATCCAATTCATTAGCAACAATGATTTGAGTTTTATTTTTAAAATATCGATCAATAATTATTTTGCGCTCAACTTCATTTAATTTCCCAATCATTCTGTCAATAAAATCTTTGTTTTCAAATAATAAATAGTACTTATCATCTTCACCAACTAAATCTCTTAATTGTATATTTTTATCATCGCTTGAACTATTAAACACAATATCTAATGATTTTGGTGAATAAACATGGGATGCTTCCATTGCTTCTAAAACTTCTTCTTCTGTACATTTTAAATAATTTGCTATGTCTTCAATTGTTGGTATTCTTTGTAATTCCTGATTTAACTTTTCTTTTGTTACATTTATTTTTTTAGAAAGTACTTGAATTCTTCTTGGTACTCTAAGTGCCCAACCTTTATCTCTAAAATGCTTCTTAATCTCACCAATAATTGTTGGTGTGGCAAAAGATGAAAACTTAAAACCTCTTGATAAATCAAATCTTTCAATAGCATATATTAAACCTAAAGAAGCTACTTGAAATAAATCATCGTATTCGATACCACGATTGGTATATTTTTTAGATAGAATTTCTGCAATATAAATGTAGCGTTCAATTAATTCATTTCTAATATGAATATTGCTTTCTTTCTCATATATTTCAAACAACTCATTATTATCATAATCATCTAGATTTCTTAAAACTTCTTTCATTTCATAATCTGTTTGAGGAGTACTTTCAACACTCATTTTGATCTCCTCTCTTATACATTCTTTATCATTTTTATAGTTGTTCCTATTTCATCTTCTGTAATAATTTTCATTTCATCTACTAAATTTTCAATAATAAACAGACCTAATCCATGGCCTTTAGGATGTTCAAGATCTGGTTTTTCATAATTTTCCATATCAAATCCAACGCCATAGTCATTAATATCAATTATTAACTTATCTTTTGTTACTGCAAAAACTACTTCGTAATAACCATCACTATCACTATGCAAAATTACATTATTGCAAGCTTCACTGATAGCCACTTTTAAATCTTGAATCACTTCATAATTCATTTTCATATTATTAGCAATTGTTGCAACATTCATTCTTGCAACATTTACAAATTCTGCTTTACATGGTAATTTTAAATTAACTATATCCTTCATATTTCTACCTCTTCCTTTATTGTAAAATGAAAATCTTATCCAAGCCAGTAATATTAAATAATCTTTTAATATTCTCTCTTGCATTTTTTATGATTAATGATTGTTCATTTTTATTTAATTTTTTTAAAATACCAATTAATACACCAATACCTGTAGAATCAATATAAGATAAGTTTTCGAAATCTAACTCAATATCAATAGACTCTTCATCTATTATTTCATTTAACTTATCTTTTACCTTTTTATATGTGTTGATATCCATTTCTCCATCAATAGACATCTTACATATTTTATCATTTTTTTCTAACTCTGTTATTTTCAATGTCATAATTAAATCCTCCTTGTCATTACTCTTATTTACTATTATATTAATAAATTCACAATTTAACAAATTTTATTTCTTTTAATTTAAAAAAAATATTAAAAAAAGTTAATTATTTTAGTTCATTAATTAATATATAATACATATATAGGTATTATATAACAGAACTAAGGAGGACCCATGAAATTTATTAAAAGTTATAAGTTTATTTTATTTTTAACATTTCTCTTCATTTTTTCTAGTTTATTCTCAGTGCTTTATATTGATCAGAAAGATCTTCCAAGTGAAAATTGGTCAAAGGAAGTTAAGTTAGAAACATATTCCATTGATAATCGTTATGATAATTTTGAAACAGATGACAACTCATTATTAAAATTAGGTAATCATTTTTATTTAGTGTATTTTTCAGAAAATTCTTACTTTTTAAATGAATATGACGAGCATTTCAATTTAATAGAAAACTTTACTATAGATGAAAACTATAGTTTAGTTGATTATCTCAATACAGTGGTTATAGGCGATGAAATACATATGCATTTTTTAACTAATGAAAAGTTGATTTCATTAATTATTAACACTAAAGGTGAAATATTATCAAAAGAAATAATAGATGAAGACATCAAAAAAGTTAAATATGATCATAACAACATAGCTTATTTAAAAGACGATGGTATTTATCTTAATGGTGAAATAATTTATACTTTAGATAATATAAAAGATTTTGTTTTTAGAAAAAATAATGGTTTTTTAACTTTTGCATATATTCACTACAATCTATCAACTTATACCCATGACTTAAATATTTTAGAGTATGAAAATGATATTATAAGCAATAAGACTATTAAAAGCTTAGCACTAGATAATGTAACAGAAGTTTACGATATTGATCTTTCTATTTCTAATAATACTAATAACTTAGTAATTATAACAGAAAATATTAAACTAAATGTTTTTACCAATAACTTTTTTCAACTAGACAATGATTACTCTATAATTGATCAAAATATAAAATATTCAAGTGGTTACAATTTTGAATTTATAGATAATACTTCAAATTATATCCAAAATCAACCGAGTGCTATTGGTCGTATAGATATTTCAACAAAAGACAATAAATATCCAAATCTTGCACTTTTTAAAGAAAATGGTGAAGTTAAACCATTAACTAGAACAAAATTATTTCCAAATAAAGTTGATTACTATACATTTGATCAAGAAAATTACATCATTTTCACACAAACAGATAACAATAAAGAAATTTCTTTGTATTTAGCTTCAACAGATGAAAAGATTATTCAAAAAAGCCAAAACTTAAGTTTTGATCAAATCAAAGCTTTATTTTTAAATACACTAACAACTTTTTTACCGCTATTTCTATTTGGTCAGATCTATTCATTATTATTTCTTGTTCCTATATTTGTTGTGATTTTACCATTTTCATTAATTAAAATCACTTGGGCTGAACAAAATCAAGGTAAGTTATTAATGGCTTCAATTCTCTTATTCTTATTAGCTAAATCAAAATATGTTATTTTCGATATGAGTATCCAAGGCTTACCAATAATATTTTCTCATCCAATGATGAGATTATTCATTGCTTTAATTCTTAGTAGTGTATCGATTTACTCAATGAGAGATATCAGTAAAGATACTAATAATCATTTTCTTAGAAACTTTATTATATTTTTTATAATAGATATGATTACATTTACTTTATTCTTTACACCATATTTTTTACTTTAGACAAAAAAAAGAATCTAAATCAATAGATTCTTGTCATTTAATATGTCAATATTAAAGGGGGCTATATTCTATTATATCCCCCTGAAATATTTTTAAACATTTTTTTTAATTTTCTTCTGTTTCCAATGCCTTCTCTATGACTTCTTCAACATTTTCTTCATCTAATTCATCTTCAAGATCTTCATTTTTCTCTTTTTTAATTTTGGCAATAGATATAAGAGTTGAATCATCATCTGTTCTCATAATTTTAACACCACTTGTATTTCTACCAATAACAGAAACATCTTCTGAAGCAATTCTAATCATGATCCCTTCTGAATTAATAATCATAATATCATTTTCATCTTTTACAATGGTGGAACCAATAACTAATCCTGTTTTTTCATTGACACGATAAGTAATATTACCTTTTCCACCTCTATTTTGATTCCGATATTGATCTAAATTCGTACGTTTACCATAACCATTTTCAGTTGCAATAAATAAAGAATCATTTTTATTTTCTTCATTAATAACATCCATTGATACAATTTCAACACCTTCTGGTAAGTCCATACCCTTTACACCTGTGGCATTTCTTCCCATTGGTCGAACGTCTTCTTCAGAGAATCTAATCCCTTTTCCTTCAGAGGAAATCAATAATATATCATCTTTTCCTGTTGTCTTTCTTACATTTACTACTGCATCATTTTCTTTAAGATTAATGGCAATTAAACCAGTGGTTCTATTGGTATCTAACTCAACAATTTCTGTCTTCTTAACTGTACCATCTTTTGTACTAAAGACTAAATAACCCTCATTAAAATTATTAATTGGTATAATCTCTGTTACCATTTCATCTAAATCTAATTTTAGAAGATTAATTAAGTTAACACCTTTAGATGTTCGTGTACCTTCTTTAATCATATAAGCTTTCTTTCGATAGACTTTGCCATGACTTGTAAAGAAAAATAATTCATTATGTGTTGATGTGGTTATAATGTTGATAATAGAATCAGATTCTTTTGTCTTTAAGCCAGTTTTACCACGGCCACCTCGGTTTTGTTTTTGATAAATTTCAATAGGTATTCTTTTAATATAGCCGTCATGAGTCAAAGTAATAACAACCTTTTTCTCTTCTATTAAATCACCAAGATTAATTTCATCTTCTCCTACTTCAATTTTTGTTTTTCTTTCATCACCATATTTTTCTTTTACAGCTAATAAATCTTCTCGAATGATGCCTAATAATAAGGATTCATCACTTAAAATCTTTTTTAACTCTTTTATTATTTCAATTAGACCAGTATATTCTTCATCTATTTTTTCTCGCTCCAAACCTGTCAATTTGGATAATCGCATATTTAATATTGCATCTGCTTGTATGTCACTTAATTTATATGCTTTTATTAACTCAGTTTTGGCTTCTTCTGTTGACTTAGAATTTTTAATCAGCTTAATAATTGGATCAATATTATCAAGGGCAATTTTATAACCTTCTAAAATATGCGCTCTTTTTTCGGCTTTATCCAAATCATATTTAATTCTTCTTGTTTCTACTTCTTTTTGATGTTCTAAATAATGACTAAGAATTTCATATAAATTCATTACCTTAGGTTCTTGATTCACTAAAGCTAACATGATGATTGAATAAGTGATTTTAAGTTTTGTATGCTTATATAATTTATTTAAGATAATTTCAGCATTTACGTCTTGTCTTAATTCAATAACAATACGTATACCATTTCGATCACTTTCATCTCTTAAATCAGTAATACCATCGATTTTTTTATTTTTAACTAAATTAGCAATTTCTTCAAGTAGTCTTGACTTATTGACTTGGTAAGGAATTTCTGAAACTATAATCTTACTTTTACCACGATTCATTTCTTCAATTCTAGCAGTAGATTTTACTTTTACTTTTCCACGACCCGTACGGTAAGCATTTTTAATTTTTGACAAACCTAAAACAGAAGCTCTCGTTGGAAAATCTGGTCCTTTAATAATTTTTATTAAATCTTCAACAGTAGCCTCAGGCTCATCAATTAATTTTATAACACCATCAATGACTTCTCCTAAATTATGTGGCGGAATAGATGTAGCCATACCTACAGCGATACCATTGGTACCATTAACTAATAAGTTTGGATACCTTGCTGGTAATACTTCAGGTTCCTTTAAGGTATTATCAAAGTTTGCTCTAAAATCAACGGTTTCTTTATTAATATCCTTCAATAACTCTGTTGTTATTTGTCCCATTTTTGCTTCAGTATAACGCATCGCAGCTGGTGAATCACCATCAATTGATCCAAAGTTACCATGACCATTTACTAACTCATATCTAATTGAAAAATCTTGAGCCATTCTTACCATTGCATTATAAACAGATTGATCCCCGTGTGGATGGTACTTACCTAGTACATCCCCGACGATTCTTGCTGATTTTCTATGAGATTTATTAGGGGATAATCCTAATTCTTTCATAGCATAGATAATACGTCTATGTACTGGTTTTAGTCCATCTCTTACATCAGGTAATGCACGTGAAACGATTACACTCATGGCATAATCAATATAAGA
>DATFJG010000179.1:0-4063 GCA_035269305.1 Clostridia bacterium | reverse complement strand
ACCAATACTAAAGGTTCCATTTCTTTCGTCAATACTATTAAGATTAAAAGCGCCAACATTGATGCCTTCTAAATTTTCAATAGTAAACATCAACCGTTTCGATTCAGGTTTGAAATTTGAAAAGCTTTCAATTACTTCTTTATTTTCTTTAACAGTTGGTGGTAATTCTAACTCATATTGCAACATTCTTCTCGCTTTACTATCAAAACAATTGTAATAATGTTCTTCCCAATCGTCTGGTTTCATTGCCCTCAGTCTTACTAAGTTATTTTGCCAATAATAATCTTTATAATCAATTTTTTTCATAATCATCTTTGACCACTTAAGTCATATACCTCTCTTTCTCTTTAATCGATTTGCCATTCATAGCGACATTTTTAATATATTCTATTATTATACATTCTTAACCCTCTATTAAAGATTTTAAATATATTTATCTGCTTTCTTTAATGTTCATCAAGTACTTAGAAAATTATTATTAATGAAAAAAATCTTCTAAAATTATAAACCTTAGAAGATTAATATTTTTTATTCTTCAATAACACCTTTTAATGCATCAATATTTTCTATTAGATTTGTAAAATTAGCTTCTAATTTTTCTAAACTAAAATCTTGTGTATCTATTGAATTTTTAACTTGAAGCATCTCATCTGCATTCGCATGACTTACATCAGACACGATACATGCATTTTCACTAATTTCAACAAGTTCATCATTTAAATCTGATGTCTTTTGACTAGCCTCAGATGTTTTTTCTTTCATTTGAACAGATAACTCGTCAATTTTCGTAAAAGCATCACCTACATACTTAGATTGTTCATCTGTTTCTCCAATCACCTCTAAGCAAGATCCAATAGAATAACTTAATACTTGTGTATTTTCCTTGATTGTATTTAGAATATTTGTAATCTCACCTACGGATTTATGTGATTCCTCAGCTAATTTTCTGACCTCATCTGCAACAATAGAAAAGCCTCTACCATGTTCTCCAGCTCGGGCGGCCTCAATTGAAGCATTCAATGCCAAAAGTGTAGTCTGCTCTACTATTCCTGTAATAGTTTCTAAGATACTTGAAATAGAGTCTGTTTCCCTTTGAAGTCTATCCATTTCATTAGATGTTTTAGAAATTTTTTGGTAAACCTCTTGGATTTTATTTAAAAGTTTTTGAACACCTTGATTGCCATCTGCAATACCCTTACTTGTTTCATGGGATAAAACTGAACTTTTTTCAAAACTTATTCTGAGCTGCTCAAAAGCTTGCTTACTGGATTCAATAAGAGCTTTCATTGATTCTAATTGCTGGTCTTGCTCAAAAATATTTTCTGATACCACACTTACTTTACTTGTGATTTTATGTGAACCATTATTTGCCTCTCTCAAACTTTTATAAATATCATGGGATACATGGTCTAAATCATTCATTAAATTTTGTACAACATCTAAAACTTTATTAACTTTATTTTGCGCTTTTTCCGCTTCTATTTGTTTTTTATGAATATTGTCAATCATACGATTATTAAAGACTGCTTGAATTAAAGCAAAGGTAGCAAAAATAAAATATACTAGCAGCGCTTTTGCTAAAACAATTACTGTCTCACCATAAAAAACTGTCGCACCATAATTCATCCAAGCATATACAATTGTTCCAGCATTAAAAGCAATTACAACACCTAAAAGTTTAATTTCACTATAAAGCATTACAAGTATTACTGTAACAAATATCATATAAGTACTTGATGGGCTTTTAGATGAAACAATCATTATAAAAGTTGATGCAAGCAAAGAAACCGCAATTAAGTACATACAAAATCTTTGTAAAATATTTTTAAAATTAAAAATCATGACAAGAACCACTGACAGATATACAGGACTCAAAGTCAGCAACAACCGTTGTACTGTATAACCTGTAGAATAGAGAATAAATGTTGTTAAAATTGATGCAATCAATAAAAACCATCCTAATAATTTGTTTCTTGATACTATGTACTTTTTCTCGTTCATGTGACCTCCTAATATATAATTAATATTAATTATATACTATTTTTCAGAACATTTGCATAATTATGTTGGATTTTGTAATCATTCAGAATATTTACTTTGAAACAATAATTCTTAATCAGATATTGGTCCCAGTATAAGTACCAAAACTATAGAGATAGATGAAAAAAGAACGATAAACTATAAATAGTTTATCCAAATGAAAAAGAAAATTATTCCTTCTAACCATCCTTTGACCCGCCAATGGAAGCCTGGCAATAATATTGAGAAAATAGAACTGAAAATTAATAATTTACTCTTTCATATGGTAACACTCTTTTCTTTTACTTCCTTCCTGCTCAATCTTATTTAGAAATTTTTTTAGCAACATAAAATCCATAACAAAAATAATCTTTATACTTATCGTACATTTTCATTTCTTCTTTGGTCTGATCAATCATCTTCTTTACAACTTTAGAATGGTTGTGTTTTTTTAGAAACTCATCAAATCGATTTTCCATTGGCATATAATAATTATCTGTCCAGCAACTCTCAGGTAAAGCAAAATAAGCTATAGGCATAAAATCATTTTCTTCTAAAATCTTAATTTTATTAGAAGCAGTTGCCATTTCTGAATATTCATCATTCCAATAATCATCTATTGCCTTTGGACGATCTTTTGTAAGCCATGTGATTTCACTAATGGCAATATAGCCACCAAGTTTTAAAAACTTCTTCCACTGTTTGATACCTGCTTCAAATCCCATAATATAAATGGCACCTTCTGACCAAATGATATCAAAAGATTCTTTCTCAAAGGACAAATCATCCATAGATTCTTTATGTGTATTAATTCTATCTTCTAATCCCTGTGCTTTCGCATTAAAACTTAACTTCTCTAAAATTTTAGGAAAGTTATCAATAGCAGTTATTTCTCCATTAATATGTTCTGCTAATGTAAGGGTTTGCGCGCCAGTGCCACAGCCAATATCTGCAACTTTATATTCTTTTTCTTCATTTAAATCCATAAAGTCAAGTGCCTTCAAAGTATCATCTCTGCTGCCAGGCCCTTGTCGTTTATTATCTTTGTGAAAATCAATCATAAATTCTAATTCAGTCATTTTTACTCTCCAATCCTATTCTATTGCTTCTGGTTTGAATAAAAGCATAAACAATAACACTATTTATAATAAGCAACCGAAAGATTTGATAGATATTTCTATTATCAAAAGATGCGAATATCTCTGGTCCTAAAATAGTAAAGCCTTGAAACAAAAATATCCCAAGTAAAGCTTGACCAACAGTTGCTTTATCAATCGATGCTCCACCAAAAATCAGCGTTAAGACCGACATGACACCAACACCTGTATGTGATCCATATGTCGACATCATACCCGTATTTTGTAGGAATATAATCTGACCCCAAGCCGCAAATACGATGGAAAGCATTACAGCAATCACTTTATATTTTTTTACTGGTAAATCAGATGTCTTGGCTTCTTTTGGTTTATGAGCAATTGTTTTTAGTGCATCACCAATTTTGCTTTCAGATATTTGGTAGATAAAAAATGCTACTCCACCAATGAGTAAACCTGTCACTACTGGAAATTCTATTCTTCTAATAATATTTCCATTGGTAGAGAAAAGACTCGTATACATAATAAAGATGCTAAATATAATCATCACAGATGGAATTATAATTTTATAAATAAATTCTGAAATTTGAGCTTTAGCTTCTTCTTTTCGTAATTGATAAATATTATACGCCAGAAAAATTAAAGCAGCTATAAAAATAACATTTACTATAGATGCTTGCAATAATCCATCAACGGAAGAACCTAAAGTTCCAGTTAAGTCGATACTATTTTTTAGACCTACCCCTTGATTAAGCAGTAGTTCTGACGTAGCAAAGGGTATCAAGCCGCCTAATAAAAAAATAAAAAACCCTTGGTATATTGTATTTGACACATAACCAATAAACAAAGAGGTGATCATTTCTCGCCCCTGGGTTTTATGTAGCAATAATCCAAGTAATAACCCTAAAACAATAGCAATTGGCGTTGCAAAGGCAATGGCTACTAAAAAA
>DATFJG010000178.1:0-3753 GCA_035269305.1 Clostridia bacterium | reverse complement strand
AAAAGCAGGAATGGATATGATCTTAGTTGGTGATTCACTTGGTATGGTTGTAAAAGGTTATAAGGGTACTGTTCCAGTTACTATGGAAGATTGTATTTTACATAGCCAAGATGTTCGAAGAGGAGCTCCAAATACTTTTTGTATAGGAGATCTGCCTTTTGGTTCTTATCAATCTTCTGATATAAAAGCCGTTGAAAACGCAGTAAGATTTTTAAAAGAGGCAGATATGGATGCTGTTAAACTAGAGGGTGGGAGAAGAGTTGCAAGTAAAATTGAAGCTATTCATAATGCCGGAATAGTTGTATTTGGCCATATCGGTTTAACACCTCAAAGTTCAGGACAACTTGGAGGATTTAAAGCACAAGGGTTAACAGTTAATAGTGCCAGGGAATTAATAGAAGATGCTTTAGTAGTCCAAGAAAAAGGTGCTCAGACAATTTTGTTAGAAGCAGTGCCTCCTGAAGTTACAGAATTTCTAACAAAAAAGTTAGACATACCTGTTTATTCTATAGGAGCTGGAGTAAAATGTGACGGCCAAGTAATAATTTGTGGAGATATGTTAGGAATGTTCCAGGCTTTCACACCTAAGTTTGTTAAAAAGTATGCAAATGTTGCTGAAATAGAAATTAAAGCTTTTAAGGAATTTATTAAAGATGTTAAAGAAAAGAAATTTCCAACTGAGGAGCATGTATATCATATAAAAGATAGTAAAGAAGAGTTTGAGAATTTATTTAATGAATTTAGGTAATATTTATATTATTACTCCCCTCCCCTCGGGGAGTTTTTCTTTTTTAAAAGAAAAACAAATAAATATATTGAATATATTGCTATCAAAACAAAGAGAGTAAATCAAATGAGTGGAAAAATATTTAGATATATCCAATTTTGAGGGAATAAAGGGTAAAGGACTTCCAAATATTTTAACAGTAAAAGATTTAGCAGAATTTATGAATATTAACTTAAATCGGGCGTATCAATTGAAACACCGAGCTGATTTTCCCTCACTAAAATTAGGAAAAAAATTATGATTTCGAGAAACAAGCTAATGGAATGGATAGATGAAAAAAGTGAAGAGTGGCTGGATTGAATTTATATTGGATAGTTATTATAATACATTTATAAGCAATTAGGAAACTGTATCCTTCTCGTATCCATAATGTATCCCAAATTCATGGATACATAAAAAGGATATAAATTCAAATAAATATAAATGCTTCATAAACCTTATAATAACAGCAATAATAATAATTGTTAGATTAGCCCAAATTGTGTCTAGACAGATCCTTAATCAGTAAGCAATAAATTATTAATGATTTTTAAACTAATAGCAATCTCATAGCCATTTTGTAGCCTAAATTCATAAACATATATAAAATATATAAACAAATATAAACTAAAAATGCTTATAAACCCTTGCATATAAGCAAGTATATAATATTATAAAAAGAAACAATGCAGCCCAGAACAGACTCTTAATCAGTAGGTTCTAGATAGATTATATTTTAATATCTATATCTTCTCTATAAATAATAAACAAAATAAATTTTCAGGTTTTTTTCAGGATTTGCATATTAATACTAAAAAGCCCCTCATATCTGAAGAGCTTTAATCTTTGTTATTTAAGTGGTGCCGAAGATGGGACTCGAAACCATACGAATCTGATCCTACCGGATTTTGAACTTTTTAGTTTGAGATATTATATTTTTTTACTAGGATTATGTTACTGAAATTTTAATAATCGAGTGCCCAACGAGTGCCGAAATGTTGATAAAAAGGGCATAATTCTGATAAATGGAAATTTATAACTATGCCTTATATCGTTGATTTGGCGGGATATATGGGTATATAGTAATATATAGTTATACCTACTTTGATAACTTGAAATCCGGTGAAGCCGAAAGGTGTCGGGGTTCGAGTCCCCGTCTCTCCGCCATTTTAAAGCCATGACAGCGTTTATATGTGATTAATATTGAATTTTAAGAGAAGAAATATAAATATAACTTGACCGGATTTTTCACATATTTCAGGGTGATCCGGCATAGCAATTAGCTCCTATCAAAATACATGATAGGGGGTTTTTTATGTTTAAAAACAAATTTGAAATCATTTTAACAGAAAGATAGTCTAAAAAGACTATTTCTGGTGGTGGTTCTCTTGATCAGTATGAATAGAGGCCCTCAGAACGAGACTCCAGCTAAAGCTTTCAAAGAATTTTTAAGATATAAAAGAGCAAGAAATCTTTCTGAAGAGACATTAGAATATTATCAAGAAAAGCTGAATAGATTTTTGGATCGGCTGGGCATAAATAAGCTTAGTTTAATAAATATTAACAAAAAAATAATTTCTAGATATATTATTTATTTAAAAAGTGAATATGATATTGTGGACACAACAGTGAACGCCCATCTTAGAGCTGTAGTTTTGCTATTTTTAGAAATTGGGTAATAGTTAATTTCCTTCTAGGTACTGGGGTTCGCTTGAGCACTTTAGTAAATCTTAAAATTGGTGATCTAGATTTTGATAATCAATTAATCAAACTTTCGCATACTAAAAATAAAAAAGCACAAATTATTCCAATGAACAGAACTCTTTTTGAAGTGCTGCAGGAATATCTTTTATATCGAAAAGGAGATAAAGAAGTATATTTATTTTGCAGCCAGCAAATCGGTAAAAAGTTAACTAACGGTGGTATTCAAATGGCAATCAAGAACTATCACCTTAAAAAAGGAATAAACAGCCACTCGATCCATAAATACAGACACACTTTTGCGAAAACATCTATCAAAAATGGTGTAGATGTCTTTACTCTAATGAAACTATTAGGACACTCAAGTATTAAGGTTATTAAAAATATGTACATCTTTTCTCAAATGATTTAAATAAAAAACTTCCTATAACAAAGTTAGAATTATTAAAAACTACAAATTCTATGTTTTTACAATTTACCATTTTAAAAGTTGTGAACAATTTGAACTATGTGATAGGAGACAATGTATAACTAATCTCATGCTGGAACGGTTATAATTAATTAAACAGTTTTTTCTCGGAGTTTGACTATGTTAACTGCTATTATAACCACAGAATCTACGGGTCGTTAGATTACCTAACACCTGTTGAATATAGATATTTAATGTTCGATGAAAAATTGTTGTAAAAAGGGTTGTGAATCCACATCTAATAAACACATTTCCTGTCTTAACTCATGCTTTTTAAGCATTCTATCTGTTTCCTCCTTAAGATATAATGTGTGATTATACTCAATTTGTCAGTAATAACCACACCTAGTATGATTCCAGCCTGTCCAGAGTCTCTGCGATAACCTTTTTTTCTTTGTTAAAAAAGTTCTTCATCCTCTGAATAAAGGCATTTTTTTCATCTTCAGTACTATAGTTCTCCATAAGGTTGTTGACCCAGTCTATGTTCTCTTCCACCTCTTCTGGAACCCTTTCACCATCGTGTCTTACCGCATCCCTGGGGCAGATATCATGACACCTACCACAGCGGATACACTTCTCAAATTCAATAATGGCCTTCTTTTCAATCATAGAAATAGCTTTTACAGGACAGTTGTCAACACATAACCCACACGCAACACAATCACTTTCTTTAATCCAAGGCATTTCATTATCACTCCTCTAATTATTGGCAAATGTTCATTATAATAATGATATTCTTTTTGTGAGCATAAGTCAAGAACTACCCCGCCGCCGATAGTGTCAAGTTACTTTTGGATTTAAGATAAACTCCCTTTCA
>DATFJG010000177.1:0-12153 GCA_035269305.1 Clostridia bacterium | reverse complement strand
CACAAGCTATATTTATAGAGATAAAATATAATTTTAGAGGAATGAGTAAAATGGGAAGTTTTTTGAAAAACCACAAAGAATTTGTTATGTGTATTTTTGTCTTTACAGTTTTGTTCATATTCTTTTTTTTGCAGACTAAATCATTAATGGAAAATATAGATGAATCTATGGTAAGCAATAATGATTCTAACGATTATAAAATCTCAAGTGTAAGTATTATATTGCTTCCTGAAAAAGTAGATGGAGTCAAAGAAGAATATATTATTGACAATGCTCAGGGTGTTAGACAATGCATTGACAACTTAAATTCAATCAGAGTCAGAAAATCAGTATACAGAACAAACACATATCATAATTTGAATAAGGAAAACTTTATTATAAGTTTTTATGATGACGAAAGAGTAATTTCCGATGTACATATCATGAGAAAAGATGTTGTTTTACGTGGGAACTATTATAGAATTAATAACTATTCAAAAACTATGATTCAAAGATTCTATGAAATCTCGGTAAGTTATGGCATGAAGAAATAATCTGGTATCATCTATTAATTAAAAATCAAATGTGAGTATGTGCACCTCATAACACAGCAGTTCCCAATACTCACTTTTGAAACCGATATTGCTGCTTAAATAAAAGTAGCTTTGCTGGCAATACTGGCAGGAAAGCGTCGATTCAGTGAGTATCTGGAGACTGTGGAAACGTTAGCTAACAAAATTTTTGAATTGGAGGTCTTTATGAAGAAAGATGTAACAATATATAATAGAAAAAAATACCTATTTGCAATACTACTCACTCTACTGGCATGTATGACAACATTGAAGGTGCCATATCAAGGAAAAACAATTTCTGAACTCATTCTACCTGTCATAATATTTGATAGTTCTGCATTATATCTAAGTGGGTTGATTACCCTAGGACTTATTATTTGGAGTAGTCGAATGTTTATTAAGAGTGGAAAATATAAAAACCAGTTCATTATCGTATTCGTTATACTACTTGTTGTAATGCCGTTATTCGCCAAAGGATATAACTATTTAAAGTCACCTGTTTATATGTTAAGTGAAGGTGTTAGAGGCATTGAGTTGAGGGAATCAGATCTAAATATTCATACTGACGACGGAAAAGTTATTTTAGATTTCTATGCAGAGGTATTGAGTTATATTAATGACGATACAGCTTATGAAATAACTGTTAAATTACCAAATAATCTAAAAGAGATTACAAAAGAGGATTCAATTATTGTACATCAAGCTAAAACGATGCAAAAGGGTCATGACTTTACAATTGAATATTCAGGTGCATTAGAGTTAGTAAATGGATATACATCTGATTATTTATTTCGTGAAGTATCATATTTCGAAGATTACTGGGTGATTTTAAAAGATAATGAAAAATCAATAGAAATGACTGTTAATAATGGGTTATTCTAGTTAATAGCAAAGTGAATGATTGTTATACGTCAGCTAACAGCAAATCGGCAACATAGGTAGTAAAAAATGGGTAAAATAAGTCGTCACTTCAATACCAGCTGGCATTGTACTCAATTTAAAAAAATTACTAAATGAAAGTAAGCGATGTGATGCATTTAAAGGGGTGATAATATGGAGACCAAAGTTGAGAATAATGATCAATTAGTTTTTATGTTAGGTAATTGTGCAGTGATTATTAAGCATTTACTTTCCATAAGTGTTGATGACACTAAAAGTAAAGCATATAAAACAAATTATAATGACTTACTGAGATTACCTGAGATTTCATATTGGAAAAAAAGAATTCCTATGAGTATCGATGTTACTACTATACTTGGAAGTAAAGATTCATGTTTTGAGAACTCATTTGCAAAATTATTAACTTATGGATTAAATACAAGTGAGATACTACCAAAAAATCTTTTAATGAAATATCTTTCTTTTCTTGAGGAAAAGAAATGTGAAAATATTTATGATTCATTGGCTAGACTTGTTGTTGCCAATTATCTCTTTGCTTCCGGACTTTCAAATAATATTGTTGATGAGATTGTCACAAAAAGAATTAATTGTTTGTTTGACTTCGTTACAAGCTCTCCAATCAAATTTAACATTTATAGTGAGTCCACCGAAATAAGAATTCCAAGTCAATACCACTCCAAAAAATTAGTGAACCCAATACTATATCAGAAAAATGAACTAATACTTCCCTTAGTTTATGACATTTTTATTTTCTATCATATCTATGAGAAGGTTTCAGAAAGTTTAAGAATTAAAATAGATACAATAATTGAGTACATTTCGGACAGTAGATACCAAGCCTTTGATTATGGATATGGACTTATTAAAAGATCTAAAAATAAGTTCCACTCTATGGGGTGGAGTACTCACTTACCGTTTTATAATGATAATCTAGCGACTAATTATTTCGAGAAAGGTCTTATTTATAGAATGGTTCTTTTTTCTAAATTTAATAATCCCGTTATTCAAAATTGGATCGAAGAAATGCTAATAAAACTTGAAAAATTTAAAATCAATAGTTACCAATATTGCTTTCCGCATCAACTTTTACCTGAGACAAAGAATTCATACTTTATGAATGGGAGGCATATGGGGCTAGGTGAAAATAGAACTAAGAAGCTCAGTAGAATAATTGAGTCAACTTATTATATCTATATAATACAAAAAAATAGGAGGGGTTTTGAAAAGTGAAATTCACTTTTAGTTCCTCATCCATTTTTCAAAACAGTGATAATAAAATTTAATTATGGAAAGCCTATTATTATGATTAAGAACTAAAAAAATTTATTTTACAGCTTACAATAGTGGCTAAGTGTTTTTGGCGAAGTACCGTCCGCTAACAAATTTCCCTACATTTCGGGCAACTTAGCATAGCCACAAACGTTAGTTAAAAGTTAATAATTAAGGAGATTACGGTAGATTATGGTAGATTATTTCAAAGTATGGCTAAATTCATTTGATTACAAAGGTAAGACAACAAGAAAAGTAGCATTAAAGTTTTATTTATTGAATATACTAATACTATCGCTTTTAAATAATGTAATTCTTGTAGATAGCAAGATTTCAGTAATAAGAATTGCTGTGATTACAACACTACCAGCTATTGCTTTAGTTGTTAGAAGACTTCATGATTTAAATATGAGTGGAGTATATATATTTCTTATTCTAGTTCCTTTTGGGCAAATATATTTATTTTACTTAGTATTGTTTAAAAAAGGAACAGTAACTAATCACTAATGTATTTTTCTTATTTTATTTAATAGCAGGCGCCGGTGTTATCGAACTTCAAAATTTAGAAAGGAATATATAGAATGAATTATATTGGAGATGTACAGAGAATTTTGTGGAAATTTTCATATGATAGTTTAGAGATTACTATTTTTACAATCAGTCTGCTATCAATGCTGAAATTTTCTGTTAAATACTTTAAGAATAGAAAAAAGAAGATATATCTTAGATACGTAATAATATCTCTGACAATTTGTATTTTGATGACTGGTGTATTTTATATTCAATTTATACAAAAATATCATTTTAATAAAGTGGCAATAGATAGAATCAATTATTATGTTAGATATTCAGACGATAGAGAATCTAAAGAATTGAATGAGGAAGATGCTAAAAAAGTAAATGATCTTATAAATGCGGGAAAGTTTAGAATAACTTATAATATTAAAGCTCCTTATCAAGGGGCAGTTGATCAGATTGAGTTGGCACTTTATTCTACGAACTCAAATAATGAGCGCATTTATGTAGTTGTAGACCCGGATAGAGTTGTCATTGCTTATTCACCTGCTTATCATAAAAAACTCCATCTCTATATTAATAATAAAGAGCTATATAATATTTTGAACAATATTGAATGAATTTGATGGAGGATTTTAACATCTGATATCATGATATTTTTTAAAGTTAAATAACTCTGAAAGACATAAGAAACGGTAATTTAGAATAATAGTCTGGAAAGTAGATGAAAATATGCTTAAATGTCCAAATTGTCATAATAAAACTATTACAAATTTTACTAAACTCAAAGTAGGACCCGTTCACTCAATAAAATGTCCAAACTGTAAAGAAGATTTAACGGTACCTATGATTACTGTACTCTATAATTTTATACACTATTTTATTGTTATTTTTTGTTCCGTGAGATTTAATATGAGTATATCAATTCTTTTACTATTTTGCCTTATAGCGACACTAGTACACATTTTCATTTATATCAAATTTATACCATTAACTTTAGAAGAAAATTAGCTGAAATCACTTATACTCCAATTCTAATTTAGATCAATTATTAATGAGAGGATGTGTTAATTTTCAACATAAAACATAAAAGCATGGTAATATTTATAATTCCCTTCATTGCAGTTTCTACTTTCGGTTGTAGTGATGCTAGTAAAGATAATAAAACCATAGTATATGCTTCACAAAGTAAGAACTCGGCCTATGAAAAAAGACAAATGACTAAGGAAAATATTGGTGGATTTAAGTATATTATTAAATCTAGTAATAAGGGAGAAGAAGTAATAGTATCAGTCTATAGGGAAATATGATGTAATTAACTCAAAAGCTAGTTGGTAAAAATAGTGTGACTTTGATTTGGAGAGTAAGATAAGTATTTGAGAACTGCTGGAAGGCATACTAAAGCTTCAATTGAGAATGATTAGATTCAGAATTTTAATTAGATGGGGAGAGATAATGAAAATAAGAAAAAGCTTAAAATACTTAACTTATACGATACTTATATTTTTTTTGATATTTTTTAGAGGTCACATTGAGCAATTAAATCGTTTATATTTTGATAGAGAGTTTGACCTAAATAAATCATACTTAATTATTAATTTCCTAATTAGTATATCTCTTGGTATTTTTATAGGATTAAGGCACACAATGAATGAAGTAAGAAAAAATGGGAAATGGCAAGTTGATTTTTCAAAATTATTTATTATTGGTTTTCCTTTACTTTTTATTTCTTTATATCACATATGGATTTATGGAGACATTCAAATATTAAAAGATATAATCGTTTACGGTTTAGGAAGTCTAAGAATATTTGGTTTAAGCACTTCATCAGTATCTTTGTTCCAAGTCATATTGGGCTATATAATTGTTACTAGTTTTCATAAAAATACTAATAGAGCTTAATTCTGATGTATAAAGTAGATGAAAAGCAAATTGTTCATTGTATATTTCTCAGTTTATTAGAGTGTTGATTATTATGGAGGGATTACATGCATAATAGAAAACTGTCTAAAAAAGTTGTTGATAATCCAAGTTATGAAAAAATAATTTGCTTGACTTAATAGTGGCCAATCAATGTGTAAATTATTGTTAATAATCAAAACTTAAATAAAGACTTTATTAGATCGGTTATACTTGGTACAATGGTTTGGTACTATAATAATGAAAGATAATAAAAAATCGGAAATAGGTGAAAATTATGAAATTAAGATATTTACAAGATGTTTCAATAAAGAAAGCAATTATACATGTTTTAGACAAGGGTGGAGATGAACCCATTCTAAATAGCGAACTATTAGATATTGGTGATGCTTTTCTTAATGAATTTGTTAGAAAACATGTAATAAAATCATTGAACAATGATAATGCAGAGAAAATTGTATTTGAAAATGATGAGTTTATAGTCGAGTATGTTAAAAACTTAAAGGATGATAATTTTATCGAGTATTCTCAAAAAATAGCGACTAAATTATTTGATCTAATTAAAGAGGATCAAATGATACCATCATGTGATTTGTTAATCTGTGAAGTATCAAATAACTTAGATACTTTTTATGGTATATTAAAGTTAGATTATCAGCCGTCATATACACATAAGATAGATTTTAAAGAAGATGCGTTACAAGTATCATTAATACCTCATAATATTGGATTACCCTCGGCAAAGCAAAAATTAAAAAAGTGTATTTTCATTGGTGGTAATGATAATAAATTTAATGGGTTAATCATAAATAATAATAAAAAAAGTGATAGCGAATATAAGCAGAATTATTTTCTTAATGAATTTGTTAAAGGAAAAAAGAAAATTGATAGTACCCAAAAAACAAAAATAGTCAAAGCAGAAGTTGAAAAATGGGCAAGAAAAAATCTTAAAGAAGACATTGAAAAGGCTTCAGAGTTAAGAGAAAATTTAAACACTACCCTTGTTGAAGAAGATTCTGTAGCATTAGAAAAAATTGCAGAAGGTGTTTTAACATCTGAGCAGGAAGAAGATATGAGAAAACATATTGAGAAAAAAGGAATAGATTTTGATGATAACATCAACGTCGATAGAAAATGGGTTGAAAAGAAAATGAAAAGTAAGTCTTTAAAAACTGATACTGGCGTTACAATTAGAGGAAAGTTTGAAGTGTTTAAAGATAAAAACTTATTTGAAATGAAACGAAATGGTGATGGAACAGTTGATTATATTATTAAGAATGTTCGAAATATTTCAGAAAGATAATTTACTTAGATATAATATATCCTAAAGAATGGACTGATGAAAAGCCAACTTTAGGATATATTTGTATTATAAGTCCACTAAATAAGTATAATAAAGAAAATTTTAAATAGCATGGTGGTCATATGAGTACATTCAAACTAAAGTTTATGTAAAGTTTACTTTTTTTATTTAATTATTACTTAAAAAATGATATGATTACCTTGTAGCAAAAAATTCTATAAAAGGATGTGGAAGCCATGTATTTAATAGTATGGGCAGTTGTATTAGTAGTATCGATTATAGTAGAAGCAGCAACTCTAGCTTTAGTGAGTATTTGGTTTGGTGTTGGTAGCATATTCGCATTAGTTTTAGCGTATTATGGCTTTTCTTTCTTAGTTCAAATAAGTGTTTTTCTAATGATTTCATTTTTAAGTCTATATTTATTTATAGGCAAGAGAGATACAGTGTTTAAGATTAAGAGAGAGGCAACAAACTTAGACCAAGTCATTGGAGATGTTGGTGTTGTACGTAAAGAAATAAAAAAGCATGACCATGGGATTGTTTATGTTCAGGGGAAAGAATGGACAGCAATTAGTAAAAATGGTGAAGCTTTTGAAGTAGGAGATGAAGTACGTATTGAAGCAATTGAAGGCATTAAGTTAGTAGTTAAAAAGGAAGTGTAAAAATGTATATTTTTATTGGATTATTTATTGTAGCACTGGCATTAATTGTACCAAATATTAGAATCGTACCACAGTCAAATGCGTTTGTTATTGAAAGATTAGGTGGGTATCTAACCACTTGGAAAGTTGGACTAAATTTAAAAATACCTTTAATTGATAGGGTATCAAGTAAAGTTTCTTTAAAAGAAAAAGTAGTAGATTTTCCACCACAACCCGTTATAACAAAAGATAATGTTACAATGTCGATTGATACTGTTGTCTATTATCAGATCGTTAATCCTAAATTATTTACCTATGGTGTAGACAATCCAATCAGTGCCATTGAAAATTTAACAGCGACAAGTCTTAGAAATATTATTGGTAATTTAGAATTAGATGAATCGTTAACATCCCGTGATACAATTAATACTCAAATGAGAGCAACTTTAGATGAAGCGACTGATCCATGGGGTATTAAAGTTAATAGAGTTGAAGTTAAAAATATTGAACCACCAGCTGATATTCAAGAAGCTATGGAAAAACAAATGCGTGCTGAACGTGAAAGAAGAGAATCAATTTTAAGAGCTGAAGGTGAAAAAAGGTCTTCAATACTAGAAGCTGAAGGGCAAAAAGAATCAGCGATTCGAAAAGCTGAAGGTCGAAAAGCAGCAAGGGTTTTAGAAGCGCAAGCAATTTCTGAATCAGCTATTTTAGAAGCTGAAGGTCAAGCAAAAGCAACTATTTTAGCAGCCAATGCAGAAGCTAAAGCATTAACAGCAATTCAAAATACTAAACCTAATGATGCATTATTAGCTTTAAAGAAAGTTGAAGCATTAGGCAAATTAGGTGAAGGCAGAGCAACTAAGATAGTGCTGCCAACTGAATTAGCTGGTCTTGGGTCTCTTTTAACAACAGCAAGTGAATTATTAAAAGATGAAAAAGTTTTAGATGAAGATTTAGAAGAAGTAAGCTTAGATGAAGAAACACTTCAAACTATGGAAGATCATAAAAAGAAAGTAAATGATAAACTAGAAGAGAATAGAGAAGATGTAGATTTAACAGATATTGAATCAGAAATAGAATAATGTGTTAAGAGTTAACATGATGTAAAATCAAATAAAAGATTTTTGAGATCACCTTTTAAGGTGATCTTTTTTTCTTGACCATTTAATCATTTAAAATTTTAACCATAATTGTCTAAAATAACACCTTTAGAATGGAAAGAGTATAAAATAACCATTAAGCTTAAGTTCATTTTTTATATAAAATATGCTTGACCTTAGAGCTACTCTAAAGTGTATAATAAAATCATAGTAATTAAGTAAATCAACTGCATTAAAAATAAAAGAAGTTAATATGTCATTGAAATTAGTGAGGAGAAAAATTATGATAGAAATTAGAAAAGGCTTTGATGATAAACATCGATGTCAAGCAGCAAGAATTTACATGAATGCCTTTAAGAGCAAATTTGTTAATTTAATAGGAGATGAAGTGAGTATTCAGTTACTCTTTGAAGAAGCAATGAATCCCCAATATTCAATTTGTGCCTATAATGATACAGATCAATTAGTTGGTATCGCTGGGTTTAATGTTGGAAATAAGAAACTTGTAGATATGAAAATAGAGCATTTTATTAGTCAATTTGGATACTTAAAAGGTTTATGGAAAGCTTTTCTAGTGGAGGTGATTTTCACTAGAAAACCGAACTCAAACAAAGAGTTTTTAATGGATGGTATTGCCGTTAAAGAAGAATTTAGGGGGAAAGGTATTGGCAGCCAACTCTTTGAGGCCTTGATAAAATATGCTAAATCAGAAAAATATACTAAGGTTAGACTAGAAGTCATTGATGAAAATCCACGGGCTAAATTATTATATGAGAGTATAGGCTTTAATAAAAAATGCTATCAAAGAGTTCCTAAATTTGTAAGTAAAAAAATTGGTGTTAGTGGTGTTACATCCATGGTTAAAGAATTGTAGGTGAGTAATGAAAAAGATAATAATTCTAATCATCTTTTTAGTAGGAGTGTTTATAGTAACTATTTTTTATCGAGTAGAAAGTTTTGAAGTATCAGCAGATAAATCTATGGATATTTCTTTTGAATATGAAGGGAACAAGTTGGCAGGTACCTTGTACTTGCCAAAAGCATCACCACCTTATGATGTTGTCGTTTTTATTCATGGTGATGGACCAGTTGATCGAAGTGCAAATGATGGATACAACTTTTTAATGAACCATTTACTAGCAGAAGGGATAGCTTGTTTTTCCTATGACAAAGCGGGTATCGCCGAGTCAGAAGGCAATTGGCTTTCTCAAAGTATGCTGGATAGAAGTCTAGAAGTCGAATTGGGGTTAAAAGCTTTAGAACAAAAAATTTCTATTAATAAAAAAGGAATTATTGCTTTTTCTCAAGGTGGATGGGTAGCTTCAAAGCTATTTGAAAATAATGTGTCTTTAGATTTTGCAGTTGTTATTGGTGGCGCTATTGATTGGATGGATCAACATATCTATTATGAAAGGAAATATGCTGAGAAGAATAACTTTTCAGATAAAGAAACAAAAGAATTTTTATCCTATGTAAAAAAAACTGATGAATATATTATAAAAAATGATTATGAAGGCTATTCTGACTATGTATCAAGTTATGATTATGAAAAACCTATGACTGAACAGCGTTTTAAATTTGTTTATATAAATCATAAAGCAAATGCTATAAAAGGCATAAAAGCTATAGATGTCCCCTTTCTAGGTATTTTTGGTGAAAATGATCAAAATGTAGATGTTCAAGAAAGTTTTCAAGCATATGATAAGACTTTTAAAATGATGAATAAGACCAACTATGATTTATATATTTTCCCAAATGCTACTCATTCACTATTAGAGAGTCAGTACCAAGATCATGAAATCAAACTGTTTATCGATAGTCTGATAAGAGGTAAAGATATCTTTGTAAAGGATTTTTTTAATACTATAAGTCAGTGGATAGTAGAACTAGAATAGAGATGAATTAACTTCCTTAAAAAAAAATGATTTCAAGGAAGTTTTTTCATGAGAAGGATTTTAGTTAATAGACAGCTTAAAATCACATGCGCATATTGTAAGGTTTAATAATTGAAATTAAACTTTTGTTCGCAAAGATAACTTACAAATGATATAATTATGATGTATTGAGTCAAAAGATATTCAGGTCACATTAACGCTGGGGGCCTAAGGTTCAGTCAAGCAATGTGGCGAAGACCGCCCCATCACTTAACTGCGCCTTGCTAACAATACTGCTTGTACACTGAAGTTCACTGAGGAATCGTCGTCAAGGCACCTGGCGTTAATATTTCAGTGTTACCAGAGCCTGAAACAATCTTGAACCGGTCTATTTACTTGGAGTATCCCATTGATAGGTGCGTTGATTGTAACGGCGGGGTAAAGCTAGAATCTAAGGTCTTATGAATTTATTAAAATGTAGAGCGGGTAAGGCTAATACTCCCATAAAAGTGTCACGCACAGTTCTTAGAAGAGGATGGGGGAGGAATATCCCCGACATACTCGAGTCAGTAAAAGCTTATAAAAAATAATTTAGTTTGATCCTTCAAAGGAGTGATTATGTACGCAAAGAGAAAAACATTTATAATATTAATTTTAGCAATAGGATTATTGTATTCTATTGGTTGTGAGGCGATAAATACTAATGCCAAAGAAACAGTTGCATATATTTCACGAAATAATGATTCAAATTATGAGAAGACTTTTAAAGAGTTAAATCTAGGAAAAATATTTGATTACAAATATAAATTAGAGAATGCTAATAAAACTGGGGTGAGTTTATGGCTAGAAGGATATGAAAATGGAGAAAAAATAGATCCTAATCCATTGAGGGCTTATAATTATTATCTTAATCCCAATAAAAATAGTGAAGAGGGGAAACTAGGTTTTGGAATAGTTAACTCAAGTGATAAGAATTCTTCTATTTTCTTTTATTCACCTTCAAGTGCTGTTCAGCCGATGGATTTTAATTTTACTTTTAATGAAAATAATAATATTTATACATGGCGAAATGCTATAAATGATAAGACTTTTGAAGTGAAAAAAGGAGAAGAAATAATACTAGCAGTTTATAGAGAGATAAAAGGCAATGAACTAACTCACTATGATTATCAAAAATCAGATTCAATAAAAGAAATTATAGATAAGGATAGTAAAGTATTACTATTTAAGTTTAAAATATATGATTTAAGTGAGAGATAATAATCCAACTATCAACTAACATGGTATTCCTCCCATTCTGATTGTCATCATTTTTGCTAAGTTAAAAGTGTCGCCAAGAATTTCAGTGCAGCGGTAGCTATTTAGAATACTATTAAAAAGTATTATCAATATATAAAAATTTTTTAATTAAAGGAGAGAAGTTATATATGAAAAATAATGTTAATTTAATGAAAATCGTAATTATTTTGATTCCTCTAATAGCTGGTCTATTGATAAATTATTCAAGTTTTATTCAAGGAATATATTTTAGACTCTGGTGGGTTTTTATACTAGTTTTTATTCTTTTTTGGTTTTGGGGAGGAAAGTTTTTTGCTGAATATGCAAGGGATAAAATAGTTGCTTTCTTATTAGCAAATAGTCTATGGGGAATATCATTTATTCTTTTTATTTGGCAATTTGTAATAGTTGATGGAGCAAACAGAAACCTTGGTTTCGCTTTAATATCTCAACTTTATATGATGTTATTATTACCATTAGTATCCAGGATGATGAGTATTTTTTCTAATACAATGTCAAGTACAAATTTAATAAGCATATCTTATATTTTTATGATTTTTATTTTTTCCTTAGGATTTTTCTATAATGATCTTAGAAATAAAGTATAATTATTATTGTGTTTAAAGATTAATTAATCATGATAAACTTCTTTGTGTCGTGAACCTCACCACCCAAATGAAATATTTGGATGGTGCTTCTTTTTCAAGACTTCGTATACGTTGGAACTGTATAGTACTAGCTTGATTTAAGTGTAGTTTGGTAATTAAGTTTTGCACCTAAGAAACTTAGGCAACCCTT
>DATFJG010000176.1:0-19295 GCA_035269305.1 Clostridia bacterium | reverse complement strand
ACCCATGATAATACCGATTGTTTTAAAATCTATCATTATTAATCCCTTTCATATATAATTAATTCTTTTTCACCAATAGTTGAAGGATCTACTTTTTCTTCAAGTATCTTAGGAACTGAAATTTGCTCCATTACTCCATCACTAATATATTTTTTATCTGGGTTCTCATCAAAATAATCAATCCAATAGTTTAATTGAAAGTCACCTGATCCGGATTGAACCCTATTGATACTTTTATAATTAAAGTCCTTATGAATCGGTGCAAATGTCGGATTCCACCCAACATTTAACACAGCAATAAACTCATAAGTCTCGTCTTCATATACACCTTCAAAAACATATTTTTCTAAACTTGGTTCCTTGGGTCTTTTACCAAAGGGCAATGCCAAAGTATTTACTGTATAATCTTCTAGAACACTTTCAATGGATTGAACATTTTTTCCTAAGGTTTTTTGTATACCCTTTCCATCTAACGCCGTTAAGTCCTCATGTCCATAACTATGGCTACCAAGATCATATCCATTTTCAATTAAATAGTTCAATTTAAATGTCTTATGTTCTATCTGAGAAAAAGATATATTTGAATTGAGAAAAAAAGTTGCCGCCCGACCAAAATCAGGGTGTTCATTATAAAAATTATCAATAATACCAACAGCAGAATCTGGATCTATTGTTAACTCACCTGATTCTTCAATGATATTGAAATTTGTTCGATGGCCATCATCAAAGGTCAAAATAACAGGCGTTTTTCCAGCAGGCACATCCATTGAGTTGTTAACAAAATCCTTTAAACTTACAAGAAAATAATCCCTATCATATAAATCTTGAAGATTTTTTCTTAAAATATCTGGCGTTGATACATAGTAGGATTCTTTTTCACCTAAAGAATGGTACATGATTACCATGACACGTCCGGCTTCATTCGGTCTTACTTCTTGATAATCTATGACTATTTCATCAGATGGAACTAAAGCATCAACTTTACCTTCCGTTTCATCTACAGTTTCATCTTCATCTATGTCAACAATCTTTTCTTCAGCTTTATTTTCATCTGTTACCTCAGGTGCATCATCTGAACTCTCACCAACTTCATCATCTATTGTTTGGCTTGTAACAATACCTTCTTGTTGTGTATCATCACAACTAATAATCAAAATACTAATCACAACTAATAGTAATACTAAAAACTTATTTTTCATCTTATCACTCCTATGATACATTTTACTATTTTATTTAAAAATATCAACTGAAATTTCAATATAATATAGAAACCATAATAATTGCTTTTTTATACATAAAATTTATGATACAATAATCTAGCAAACTTTTTTAGGGTGGTGAAAAATGTTTAATAATAACTCAGAGATCGAAGTAAAAAATAAGTTAATCATTCTACAGGTGCTTAGAGCTTTTGGTGTGCCTTTAACAAATAATCAAACAACAGAATTTATATTAGAAAACGAGCTCATTAATTATTTTGAATTACAGCAATATTTAAGTGAACTAATCGATTCTAATATGATTGAAATAAATGACTCGGAAAATGATGAACACTACTATTTAACAACAAATGGTAAACGCACACTTCATTATTTTAATGAACGGCTTCCAAAAGAATTGAGACGGTTAATCAACGATCAAGCGGATAGTAAAAAAGACCGTATTATTGCAAGAACCAACATCTCAGCAGATTATTTTAAGTTAGATGATGGTGAATACCTGGTTGAATTAAAAGTAGATGAGTTAGATCATACTTTAATGGATTTAAAACTAAATGTTATCAGTTGTAACCACGCTAAGTTAATCTGTGAAAAATGGGAAAAAGAAGCCCAGTTTTTATATGGTGATATATTAAATTTATTGGTTACTGATCATAAAAATAGAGATGAATAATCATCTCTATTTTTTATTACATTCAATTGTTTTAAACTCACCAATCATATATAAAGAACCAAATATTATAACAGCATCATATGCCTTACCTAACTGCATCAGATGCTTTTTTAAGTACTCTAAAGATTCATAGGTTACTGATGAATGATATTCCTTTACAATCCCTTCTAAGTCTTTTTTAGACATAGCTCTAGGATTATTTATATCTGTGATAATTACTTCTTCAAAAAATGGCATCAATTCTTTGCAAACCTCATGAACTGGTTTATCTTTCAACATTGAAAAAACACCTAATACTTTTTTATCCTTAAAAATTGATAACAAACTTGTTTTTAAAGCTATAGCGCCAGCTAGGTTATGTGCCCCATCAATAATCATCAATGGTTGATCACAGATCATTTCAAAACGACCTTCCCAACTAGCATCTTTCAAACCATTAATAATGGACTCTTTTGAAATTTCAACACCTTTAATGTCTCTTAACAAGTTTAAAGCTTCCATAGCCAATATTGCATTTTCTATCTGATAAAGACCTGACATGGATAACTCATAAATGTCATTGTTATAATAAAATTTTATGCCAAAAACATTATGGTCTAACAGTTCAAAGTTGCTAGTATCAATTAACTCTAAATAAGCTTTTTTTTCATTAATCTTTTCTTGAATAACTTCTAAAACCTTTGGATGCCTATTAGAGGTAACCACTAGACCATTTTTCTTAATAATTCCTGCTTTTGCCATAGCAACTTTCTCTAAAGTATCCCCCAAATAATCTCCGTGATCCATGGCAATAGGTGTAATAACAGAAATAATAGAGTCTTCAATAGCATTTGTTGCATCTTCTAAACCACCCATACCCACTTCTAAAACTATAAATTCTAATTTTTTTCTTTTAAAAAACAGTATAGCTAAAGCGGTTAGTACTTCAAATGCAGAAGGTTTAATCTCGTGTTGATTCGCAGTTCTTTTTATTTCTGTTAGCAACTCACTATACTCATCATCAGTAATCATCTGATTATTATATCTAAACTTATCATGATATGATGTCAGTTCTGGTGTTGTAAAAAGACCAACTTCATAGCCCTCATTCAATAATATATTGTAGATGTAGTTTGAGGTAGAACCTTTCCCGTTGGTACCAGCTACATGGATGATTTTTAATGCTTCTTCTGGATTGCCAAGGGCCTTTAATAAGGCCTTAATTCTCTTAAGGCCTAAATTAATGCCACTTGATTCTAGAGAAATCATATATTCTTTCGCTTCATTGAAGTTCATCAGCCAGCTCCCTACAGCTTCTCTTTAAGTGAATCAATTCTCTCTTCTACTGCTTTTAACATGTCTTCATATTTCTCTATTTTATCTTCTTCTTCTTTTACTAAATGATCAGGTGCATTATTAACAAAACCTTTATTGGATAACTTACCCTTTGCTCTTTTAATCTCTGAAATAAACTCATTTTTCTCTTCTGTTAATCTTTCAATTTCAGCTTTAAAATTAATTAGATCAGCTAAAGGCATAAATAACTCCCCGCCATCAATTACAACACTTACAGCGTCGTCTGAAATATCAGATTTATCAGCTAAAACGACTTCTGAACAAGAAGCTAAGTCAATTAAATACTGCTTATTATTAATAATATTTTCCTTTACTTCACCTTCTGCTACTACTAATAATTTAGCTTTTCTTTTAACAGAAACATCCATCTTTGCTCGTGCAATTCTAATGTTTTTTATAGCATCCATTAATCCATTCATCTGATTAATACTTTTCTCATGTATAGCATTTTCATCAAAAGTCGGCCAATCAGAAACAATTAATGCATCTCCTTTTTCTGGCATATGAGACCATATTTCCTCAGTAATGAATGGCATAAAAGGATGCATGAACTTTAAAATATCCTTTAAAACAGTGATTAAAACTTTCTGAACAGTTGCTTTAGCTTCTAAATCCTCTCCATAAAGTCTTTTCTTAGCTAACTCAATATACCAATCACAGTACTCATTCCATACAAACTCATAAATCTTATCTGCTGCTAAACCTAATTCATATTTATTTAAATTTTCCGTTACATCTCTCGTCACTTCATTTAACCTTGAAAGAATCCATTCATCAGATACGTTTAACTCATCAGAATCATTTAACTCAAAATTCTTCATGTCTTCATCTAGACCCATTAGAACAAATCTTGAAGCGTTCCAAATTTTATTTGCAAAATTTCTTGAAGCTTCAACTTTTTCAATTAAGAACTTCATATCATTGCCTGGGGAGTTGCCAGTCATTAACATAAATCTTAAGGCATCTGCACCATAATCGCCAATTACTTCTAATGGATCAACACCATTACCTAAAGACTTAGACATTTTACGCCCTTGTGCATCTCTTACGAGACCATGGATAAAGGTATGTTTAAATGGCACTTCTCCCATTTGCTCAAGACCTGAGAACATCATACGAACGACCCAGAAGAAAATTATATCGTAGCCAGTTACTAATACATTCGTTGGGTAAAAATAATCTAATTCTTTTGTATCTTCTGGCCATCCTAAAGTTGAAAAAGGCCATAAAGCAGAAGAAAACCAAGTATCTAGCACATCTGGGTCTTGTTTTAAATTCGCACTTCCGCATTTAGTACATTCTTTTGGTTCCTCTTTTGCAATAATCGTTTCATCACAGTCTTGGCAATAATATGCCGGTATTCTATGACCCCACCATAACTGTCTAGAGATACACCAGTCTCTAATATTTTCTAACCAATGGTTGTAGATTTTAACAAATCTTTCAGGTATAAATTCCATGTCTTTATTCTCAACAGCTTCTAACGCTGGTTTAGCTAGTTTCTCCATAGCAACAAACCATTGTTTAGAAATTCTTGGTTCAATAACCGTATTACATCTATAGCAAACACCTACATTATGTTGGTGTGCTTTTACTTCTATTAGATAGCCATCTTCTTTTAACTCCTTAACAATAGCTTTACGACAATCATAACGATCCATGCCATCAAAGTGAAGTGCATTTTCATTCATGATACCTTTTTTATTAATAACTGAAATTTCTTCAAGATCATGTCTTTTACCAATTAAAAAATCATTGGGATCATGGGCAGGCGTAACTTTTAATGCACCAGTACCTGTTTCAGTATCAACATAATGATCACCAATTATTGGAATTTCCCGATTAACAATTGGTAAAATAGCTGTTTTGCCAATAAAATGACTGTAGCGTTCATCACTTGGATTAACAGCAATAGCAGTATCACCTAGCATCGTTTCTGGACGAGTCGTTGCTATTTCTAAATATTCATCAGAATCTTTAATCATATATTTTATATGCCAAAAATTGCCTTGCTTTTCCTCATGTTCAACTTCAGCTTCAGAAAGTGTCGTTTCACAATCTGGACACCAATTAACAATTCTGTTGCCTTTATAAATTAAGCCTTTTTTATGAAGATTAATGAACACCTCTGTTACGGCATCATTACAGCCATCGTCCATTGTAAATCGTTCTTTTGACCAGTCACATGAGTTACCTAATTTTTTCATTTGATTAACAATTTTTCGCCCATAGATGTCTCGCCACTGCCAAGCTTTTTCTAGAAATTCTTCTCTTGTTAAGTCATCTTTTGTTTTACCTTCATCTTCTTTAATTTTGTTAAGTACTTTTACTTCTGTAGCAATAGATGCATGGTCAGTACCTGGTAACCATAATGCTTCATAGCCTTGCATTCTTTTAAATCGAATAATGACATCTTGAAGTGTATGGTCAAGTGCATGTCCCATATGTAATTGTCCTGTTATATTTGGTGGTGGTAAAACAATTGAAAATGCTTCTTTGTCTTCATTTACATTTGCTTCAAAATATTTTTTCTCCATCCATTTGTCATAAATCTTGTCTTCAAATTCTTTTGGATTATAGTTCTTATCCATCTTTAACTCTGCCATCAAATCACTCCTTCTACTTCAAAAAATAAAAAAAGCCTCCATCCAAAGGGACGAAAGACTATTACGCGGTACCACCCTAATACTATAAAAATAGCACTTTGAATTGATATCGAAATTACCCGGTTATGCCTACTGAACTCAACACAACATCTAAAAAGCTACAATAAATAATCTTTATGGGCAAGGACTTTTCCAGCCTATGAAGTCCCCTCTCTTAACCTTTTAATTATTTAAACTCTTTCTAACTGATTTATATTTTCCATTTTATTATACTATAACCAGTTTATATGTCAAGAAGCTTTCTGTTTTATGCTTTCAAATTTTCTATTTTGACTCAATTGATAAATTATTTAATATATTTCTCAATAGCTTCATCTAATTTATCTAAAACTTCTTGATCATTATTCTCTACGGCTTCAACTATACAATGCTTAATATGATCTTTTAAAACTAGTTTGCCAATGTTATTAAAAGCAGATTTGACTGCTGCAATCTGAATTAGGACTTCACTGCAATCTTTACCTTCCGCCAACATTCTCTTAACGGCTTCAGCATGTCCAATTGCTCTTGACATTCTGTTAATGATTTTCTTTTTATTTGGATGATTGTGAGCGTGCATTTTTTACTCCTTCCTTCTCTTCCGATAACTTAATTGATTGCCAATGCCCTTTTATAAAGCGATAGTATAGAAGAATACCTCTAATGGTTATATCAATGGCATAGGCTACCCACACCCCTACTAAACCATAATTGAATCTAATGCCTAACAAATAAACGCCAATGACACGAATACCCCAAATTCCAATAAAAGAAGCGTACATAGGAAATTTTGTATCTCCTGCGCCTTGTAATGCAGAAGTAATCACTAGAGTCATGCTTAAAAATGGTTGAAATAGAGCAATTAGCCTTAAAACTTGTACTACTTGAGAAATCACTTCAATGTCTTTAGTAAACAACCTAGCAAAAAAAGGTGCATATATATAAAATACTAAACCCAGTACTACCATAACTATAGTTGAAAAGTAATATGAAATTAAACCAATACGCTTTGCTTCATCCTTATTGTTTCGACCTAGATTTTGACCCACTAGCGTTGCAGCTGCCACACCAAAACCCATACCTGGTAAATACGAAAGAGTTTCAATTGTCCCTGCAATATTATGTGATGCATATGCGTTAGTGCCTATTTTTATGATCAAACTCCCGTATATCAATTGACCTGATCTCATAATTAATTTTTCAATAGCAGCAGGAAAACTTATTTTTGTAATAGATTTTAACAGTCTAAAATCTATTTTAAAGGATTTTGTTAGTGTTAACTCTAGTCTACTACTCTCATTATTTATTTTTCTTACAAGTAAAATTACACTTATAATTCGTGCTACAGTTGTAGCCACTCCAGCACCTAGTATCCCTATGCCCTGGAAATCGTAAATACCAAATATTAAGAAGTACGTTAATATAGCATTTATAATATTCGAGATCAATGCAATTTTCATAGGTGTTTTGGTATCTCCAGCACCTCTTAAAGCACTTGACAAAACCATTGTCACACTAAGAAAAACCGATGGTACTGCAACAGAAATAAAATATGGTAGAGCATATTCAACTACTTTTTTCTCAGCACCCAAAAGTAATAAAATATGTTTTGAAAATATTAAATTTACTAATCCAAAAAACAAACCGATCCCAATGGCCATCATCAATGACTGCTTAATAGCCTCGTTAGTACTCTTGTAATCATTAGCCCCAACAAAACGAGCTACCATTGCCGTTGTACCTATACCTAGGGCTAAAAAAAACGAAATATATATATTCATTGTCAAGTTCGTAACGCCAACAGCTGCAATCGCTTGAGTTCCTAACTTACCTACTAAATAAAAATCAACGACACCAATGAAAACTTGAGAGATATTCTCAATAATAGCTGGTATTGCAAGGAGAAAAATAACTTTCATGCTATTCTGTTTAAAAATATGATTTATTCTATCTTTTATAGTATACACTCAGTTCACTCCTTCCAATATCCCCCGCAGGGGGTTATAAAGGTATTATACTATTTTTTTTCACAACCTTCAACTTATGAAGACAACTTTCTATTATCAATCCATTATTTAATAAAAATAAAAAGACACTTGTAATAATTTACAAGTGTCAAATAATTCCAAATAAAATCAAACTTAAACAAGATGCATGGTTTTTATATTTGTTAAGTAGCTTGCTAAATCTGTTACCATATCAGTATAGCCTAAATTAAAAACTTTCCAACCTTTCACAAAATTTACATAGATTGTTCTTTTAATAGTTACTGATGGTAAAAATGGATTACCTTCTACATCTCTATTATCATTATAAATGCAAAGACGGATTATTTTACCTTTAATAGCTTCTAATTTATGGATGTCTAAGCCATACATAACCGGTTCATCTTTGACAATTGCAAACCATTTATAATCATCAATAGTTCCTTCAAAAAAATTATTGTGTTTTGAATGCCTATAGATTTTAATATTATATTTTATTTGTCTCATACCATCACCTTCTTTTTTTGCTATTAGTTAATAGTTACCTAATTTTTTTCTTTCTAAACTCAATAAATAAATTATTTTTTAAAAAAAGATATTCTTTCAAGGTGATTGAGAAAATAATTAGTTGAAGCACCAACAAAAGCACCAGAGATTGTTCCAACAATTACTAAAATAGGTAAATAGGTCATAATTAATATATTGTTTAACACTAAAACAGCAACTAGCACTTGCCCTACATTGTGAAAAACAGCCCCTGTTACACTGATACCAATACTCGAGATATGACTTTTAAATAACTCTTTTACAAATATCATGGCAATGAAACTTAAGACACCACCAGTGAAACTATACATAAAGCCACTTAAGCCTGCCCCAAAAATTGCAGATAAAAAAATTCGCGTAACCAGTATCAAAAAAGTTTCTTTATACGTCATTGTAACAATGCAAATCATAGTTATAATATTTGCCAAACCCAATTTTGCACCCGGCGCAATAAAAGGTAAAGGTATAAAATTTTCAATGATACTTAGTACTATAGCAACAGCAGTTAAAATCGACAAACGAGCAATATTTTTACTTTTCATTTATTGTTCCTTTAAGAATATCACGAATCACTTCTGAGGCAATTAGCAATCCTGCTGTTGATGGCACAAAAGAAATCGTACCTTTTAACCGATGGTTATGAGTAAAGTTATCTGGTTTTTCTGTAGAATACAATACTTTAACGTCCTTAATACCCGCTGCTCTTAATTCCTTTCGCATGACGCGAGCCAATGGACACATGATTGTATTACTAATATCATCAATTTTAAATAAACTTGGATCTAATTTGTTCCCAGTACCCATAGAGGAAATAATCGGCACATTATTCTCCTTTGCTTTTTCGATTAATAGAACTTTTGCCTTTACCATATCTATTGCGTCAACAATATAATCCCATTTCTCATTAAAAATAAACTCATGGCTCATAAAATTATATTCGTCGTGAATCGCATTGACTTGTATATGGGGGTTGATTTTAATGGCCCGCTTCATCATCGCATCAACCTTTGAAAAATGAATGTTCTCTGTTGTTGTATGAAGCTGTCGATTTAAATTGCTTTCTTCAATTCGATCAAAATCTATAAGGGTTAATTCGCCAACACCAGCCCGTACCAGAGCTTCCACTACAAATGAACCAACGCCACCAACACCAAAAACTGCAATATGACTATTTTTTATTTTTTCTAAATTTTTTTCTCCAATGAGGATGATCTCTCTTTCAAATATATTGTCAAACATAATCAATCTCCTTTGTATTCAAACATTTTAGATAAAGTATTTACAACAGAAAAAATGATAATGGATGCTAGATTAGCTGTGGATCGATCCATATCAAATCGTGGTGAAACTTCTGCAATATCAAAGCTTATGGTTTTATTCATTCGTAAAATATATTTCAAAAGCTTTAATAAATCTTCAGGATGAAGGCCTAAGGGTTGAGCAGCACTTACCCCAGGTGCAAAAGCCGATGATAAAACATCAGAACAAATTGTGATATAAATATGTTCTTGTTTTGTAATAAAATCATCTAATTTCATCATTGCATCCCATAGGTTACTATGGGTTATATCCTTTGCTAAAATATATTCCGTTGACATTTCTTCAGCTGCTTTAAATAAAGCATTTGTATTGCCGTGTTTTTGTATACCTAGACAAAAATATGAGAAGTCTACAGTATTCTTCTTTGATAAATCATAGATTTGTCTAAACATAGTGCCTGAAGTTCCAATTTCATCATAGGGTCGATTATCAAAATGGGCATCAAAATTGATAATACCTATTTTAGGCGTTTCTTTTTGTGCTAATAAGTGTTTTAAAATACCATTATAATGTCCAAAGGCAACTTCATGACCGCCGCCTAAGACAATTGGCAAAATATTTAGATCAAGTAATTCTTCTACTCTTTTGCCTAAAGCTTCTTGGGTCAAAGCCAATGATTCCTTGTAATATACATTGCCTGCATCAAATAACTTTACTTTCTGACTAAAATGACAAGGTAAATTTCTAAGCTCTTTTCTTATATTATCAGGACCTTTTCTTGCCCCTATCCGCCCTTTATTCATACGAATGCCTTCATCACAACAAAAACCAATGAATCCAAAAGCCAATGAATCATCCGATACAATAGGGTTTTCTTTATCTAGATTAATGGCTTCCACCCATTGATGCCATCGAAAAGCATCAAAATCTTTCTCATCATCAATTCTACCATCCCATATATTCATATCTGTTACTTTATAATAATCCAACTTATACTCCTTTACTAACTTTTTTTATCTAATTAATAATGCGCCAACCGTCTTCAATCCATTGGTTCTCTCAGGATTCCATTGTAACTCTTGATTAGTACTTCTTTTAATAAAGTACCTACTTGGATCCCCATGCTTTCCAATGAGTATCTAAGCATTTATGGATAAACGCAGGCATTGTTTTTAAACTCGTACATTGATCACAGAGAAAACAATGGCCAGCAATTAAAGCTTTACTTTCTTTATATTCTTCCCCAAGTGATGTTAAAAGTTGGCACGACCAAATTTTATCATAATTTGGGTATGCTTTACAGAATTGAATAATTTAAAAGAGCATAATACTCTAATAACGCACCCATTGTAACCTTTCTACTTATTATTACTCATAAAGAATCTTTTCTATTTTTTTCATGTCTAAAATTTTAAACTCATTCTTGTTATAACTAATAATCTTTTCATCACTAAGAGTTGATAGAACTCTGGATAAAGCACTTCGATTAACATTTAAGTAATCTGACAGTTCTTTTCTATTAAAAGGAATAAAAACTCTCTCTTGTCCACTCATTTTCATTTCATCAAGTAGATAAAAGACTACTTTCTGCTTGATTGTTTTTTTAGTTATACATTCAATCCGACTACTTAACCTTATGTTCTTCTTAGCGATAATCCATAACAGATTTTTAATTAACTGATTATGAAAATTACAACTCATAGGACATGGTGTCGTTAACTTCTCTTTGTTAATTAATAAAATTTTTGCATCCGTAGCAGCTTGTATTGAAACCGGATACTCTACAACTTCTGATATTGCATAAGCTTCCCCAAAAGTATTGCCTTCGTGAATGTTGCTAATAATTGTACGATTGCCTAAAATATCATCTCGAATGATATTGATCTGACCCCGCGTTACAACACCCAAATACAATGCTTCATCACCTGCATGCCATATATACTCGCCTTTTTCATACTCTTTTTCTTGTAAACCAAAACAATTACTTATTCTAAATAAATCTTTTTGTTTAATACCTTTGAATAATGGGTATTTTATAAATTGTGACATATTTTCCATACCTACACCTCCTCGGTTGTAAATTGACTAATCCTACATTCATGTATGTTTATTCTTGTAAAAGATATGTTTTTTACAAAATAATATAACTCATTTGACAGTATGTTGCATATGCAACATCGTTAATGAATTAATTATATTATACTTAATTATGTTAGTCAATGTATAGAAAAAAGTTCTGTACATTCAATTTTATGAAAGGGATGATATAAAATGGGAGAAATGTTTTGTTTTCAATGTCAAGAAGCAGCTGGTAATACTGCTTGTACAAAAGTTGGTGTCTGTGGGAAAACAAGCGAAGTAGCAAATTTACAAGATGTCCTAATTTATGTTACAAAAGGCATCGCTGCTGTCAACCAAGCAGCTAGACCAATGGATCTAAATGATTCAAAAACAAGTGAATTTATTATGGATGCACTTTTCACTACGATAACAAATGCTAACTTTGATTCAGATGCAATTACACAAAAAATAAAGGATGGTATTAAAGTTAGAGATGGTATAAAGGATCTATTAGACAAAAACAACATTTCATACGATGATTCACATGGTTCTGTTACTTGGGATGGCAGTAATATAGAAGAAAAATCTCATGAAGTTGGTGTCTTAACAACTGAAAATGAAGATGTTCGTTCCTTAAGAGAGTTAATTACTTATGGTTTAAAAGGTTTAGCCGCCTATTATGACCACGCTTTAAACTTAGGGTATGAAGATGAAACCATCGTAAATATCGTTGAAAAGAATTTAGTAGGCACAACAAAGGATCTATCTGTTGACGAACTAGTGGCCATGACTCTAAAAACTGGTGAATACGGTGTGAATGCAATGGCATTATTAGATAAAGCCAACACTTCAACTTATGGTAATCCAGAAATTACTGAAGTAAATATTGGTACAGGAAATAATCCCGGTATTTTGATTAGTGGTCATGATTTACAAGATATGGAACAGTTATTAGAACAAACTAAAGGGACAGGCGTTGATGTATATACTCATAGTGAAATGTTACCAGCGAACTACTATCCTGCATTTAAGAAATATGATCACTTTGTAGGAAATTATGGTAATTCATGGTGGAAGCAAGTAGAAGAGTTCAGTACTTTTAATGGACCAATTCTATTTACAACTAACTGTATTGTGCCGCCAAGAAAAGGTAATGATTATGAAGAAAAAATCTTTACAACAGGAAGTGCTGGCCTTTCAGGAGCAGTACACATTGAAGCCGATGCTAGTGGACATAAAGATTTTACACCAATTATAGAAATGGCTAAAACAACAGAACCACCAACTCAAATTGAAGAAGGTTCTATTGTCGGTGGGTTCGCCCATAATCAAGTAATAGCTTTAGCTGATAAAGTAGTTGATGCTGTTAAATCAGGCGACATTAAAAAATTCTTTGTTATGGCTGGTTGCGATGGTCGCATGAAATCAAGAGAATATTATACTGATTTTGCTGACGCCCTTCCAAAAGATACAGTTATTTTAACTGCTGGTTGTGCAAAGTATCGATACAATAAACTTGATTTAGGAGATATAGGCGGCATTCCAAGAATACTTGATGCTGGTCAATGCAATGACTCTTACTCTTTAGCAGTCATCGCACTTAAATTAAAAGAAGTCTTCGAACTTGAAGATATTAATGAGTTACCTATTGCTTATAATATTGCTTGGTATGAACAAAAAGCAGTAATCGTTTTACTTGCATTATTATACTTAGGTGTTAAAGATATACACTTAGGACCTACACTACCAGCATTTTTATCAGATAATGTTGCAAATGTATTAGTAGATAAATTTGGTATTGCAGGTATTGGAAGCGTTGAAGAAGATATAGAATATTTTTTAGGATAAAGCAATAAATAATGATAAGAGCCAATCAAGTAAGCCTTGATTGGCTTTTTCATTTTTCTAATAATCCTTTAATATTGGAGACAACTCAACTAGATGATCCATATCTATTATATTAATTTTTTTACCTTTTTTATTAATTATTTTTTCATCTATTAATTGATTAAAGTATCTACTATAAGTTTCTCTACGCATACCTATATAATTGGCTATTTCTTTTTGTGTCATATTTATAGAGAAACTATTTGAATTACTATTAGTAATTTTCATAAGCAAAAATCCGGCGACTTTATTAATTGCATTATTGCTTTGAAGGATTTGTAAGTGATTTTCTAAATTTTTAATGCGTGTATAAGCCGATTCAAATATTTTTATACTTATAGAGGGTTTAGATTGAATCAGATCATCAAAATCTTTTTTATTAATCATACATAAATTAGTATTTTTAATAGCAGTCCCTCGATGTTTAAACTTAGAAGTTTTAAGTAAACTTATCTCTCCAAAGATATCACCGGATTCTAAAAAATACAAAATATTATCATCACCAGAATAAGTATAATTATGGATTTTAATCCGACCTGAGTTAACGACATATAATGTATTGAATTCATCACCAACATCAAAAATTGATTCACCCTTTTTAAACTTTTTATGTTTTATGATTTTTAATAAATCTAAAAGATCATTCTTTGATAAGTGTTTAAAGATATCTACTTTCTCAACACATAGTTTATTGTCACAAACATCACAACCATGTACATTCAAATAATCACTTTTTTTCATATTTCTTCCTTTCTATTCAAAATGTGATTCAAATCACATCTTTTTCTTTCATCTTACCATATTATATAGATAAATAGAAAAAGGAAATAACTTTTTTTCCTCTCATTCCATAAAACATACTTTGGAGTGCTATTAAAGAATAGAAATATAAAATTTCTATTAACTACTAATTTGGGAGTGATATAAATGAAAACAATAACAAGAGAAATGCCAATTGGAGAAATCGTTGCAACGTTACCACAAACCGCAAACTACTTTATTAAAGAAAATGTTGATTTCTGTTGCGGTGGCGAAAGAGCTTTAGCAGAAGCAATTCTAGATTCAGACTTATCAATTGAGAAAGTACTCAAAGATTTAGAATCAATTAAGAATACTTCAACTAAAAAATATAAAGCATGGCAAGAAGGAACATCTGAAGAGATCATTGATCATATTATTAAAAAACACCACAATTTTTTAAGAGAAAACTTACCACTAATATCAGATTTAGCATTTAAAGTTCTCTATGTCCATGGTAAAGAACACGAAGTACTCTTTCAAGTGCATGAGTTATTTAATGCTCTTAGAAGTGAATTAGAAAGACATTTAATAAAAGAAGAAATATTCCTGTTTCCTGCCATTCACGAAGGCAATGAAGCACTCATTAAGGAATTGATGGATGAGCATGATGGTGCAGGTGATTTAATTAAGGAAATAAAAGAAATAACCGACCATTATAAGCTTCCTGAAGATGCATGTCAAAGTTATAAATTACTTTTTAATAAATTAGAGGCATTAGAAATTGATACTTACAATCATGTGCACTTAGAAAACAATATCTTGTTTAAAAAATTATAAATGTAGATTATAAAAAGGAGAATAATATGAATAGAAAAATTACTGATACTATCACTTGGGTAGGAAAAATAGATTGGGAGTTAAAGACATTTCATGGAGAAGAATATTCAACAGATAAAGGTACATCTTATAACTCATATTTGATTCAAGATGAGAAAACTGTTCTAATAGATACAGTATGGATGCCTTTTAGCAAAGCTTTTGTTGAAAATTTAAAAAATACGATTGATTTAAATGAAATTGACTATATTATTGCTAATCATGGAGAAATAGATCATAGTGGCGCTTTACCCGAGTTAATGAAAGAGATTCCTGATACACCAATATATTGTACTAAAAAAGCAATTGATTCATTAAAAGGACAATACCATGAAGATTGGAATTTTGAAGAAGTTAAAACCGGTGATACTTTAGACTTAGGAGAAGGTCAATTAGTTTTTGTTGAAATGCCTATGCTCCATTGGCCAGATAACATGTTAGAATATTATACAAAAGACAAAATTCTATTTAGTAATGACGCCTTTGGTCAACACTATGCATCAGAAGAACTTTTCAATGATCTTGTTGATCAAAACGAGTTATTTACAGAAGCTACTAAATATTACGCTAATATCTTAACACCTTTTAGTGGCATGGTGACTAGAAAAATCAAAGAAATACTAGATTTTGATCTAGAATTAAATATGATCTGTCCTGCACACGGGATCATTTGGCGTGAAAATCCAGCTCAAATAGTCAAACAATATTTAGAATGGGCAGATAATTACCAAGAAGACCAAATCACAATTGTCTATGATACCATGTGGAAAAATACAAAACTTATGGGTGAAGCCATTGCTGATGGATTAAGACTCAAATCGCCTAATACAAGACTTAAATTAATTAACACTTCTTTAGTTGATAAAAATGATGTGATTACAGAAGTATTTAAATCAAAAGCCATAATCGTCGGTTCCTCTACAATCAATAATGGGATACTAAACTCTATTGCTGGTATTCTAGAAATGATTGAAGGCCTAAAGTTTAAAAACAAAAATTACGCTGCCTTTGGTAGCTATGGTTGGAGCGGAGAATCTGTTGATATTATCGAAGAACATATGGATAGTGCAGGTTTTAATAAAGTACTAGATGGTATAAAAATTAAATGGACGCCAACAGAAGAAAATGAAGCAAAACTGAGACAATTTGGTTTAGATTTTATTAAAAATCTTGAGGAAACTAGCTAAAGGAGAAACCAATGCACAACTTGGCGGCACTTAAACGACAGCATCAGGACATTGTAGTACTAATCGATACAATAGAAAATCTAATTGAACAAAAGAACATAGAAGAAAATGCTTCAATAATTTCTAAATATATAAATGAATTATCAGGGAAACTTAAAATTCATTTATCACATGAAGATCAATACTTGTATCCTAATTTTAAAAAAAGCAAACATGAAAACCTTAGAAATAAAGTTGAAAATTATATTAACGAAATGGGCGATTTAAGCGAAATATTTTATTGTTATAAGAACAGTTTTAATACTAGAACTAAAATATTAAAGGAGCCTAATGAGTTTATCAGAGAATCAGAAATAATTTTCTTTGCTATAAAAAAGAGAATTTCAAGAGAAGATGATGATTTATATGTATTAGCTGAAAATATATAAAAATAGGACACATGGGTGTATGATAGAATCATATCCATGTGTCCCTTTTTTTATTTTAATATTAAATCAATCAGTTCATCCGAACCAATACCATTAATGTAATCACTCATTTCAAGTGATTCTATTCTCTTTTCTATATCATTTTTATTAAATCCAACGCCAATTATTTTTTCAACTAATAAATCAATAGGTAGATTTCCAAAAAAATCTCCATAAATCTTCATTTTGGAAATAACACCATTTTCAACCTCATAGTTTATTTCTACTAATCCAGAATCAAATTTTTTCTTCTTTTTATTAGAAAATTTTGGATTTTTACCATAATTCCATGCCCATTGGTCCCACCGATTTTCTTTTACCTTTAAAATTTCTTTTTTTTCATCAGATGTTACTGCTTTAGTATAATGGTCATTAGAACTTTTTAATTGAAAGTACATAAACTTTTCAATAAATTCATCAACTGTCATCTCTTCAACTAATCTTTCTTTGATTGTCGTTATTCTGCTTTTTATTGATTTAATACCCTTTGCTGTTAATTTCGTTATATCTGGTGTTAAACTCTTTGTCAATTGATCAATGTCAACATCAAAAAGAATCGTACCATGGTGTAACAATATATTTTTATTATGATATTGTGCATTACCAGATACTTTTTTACCATCAATTAAAATATCATTTCTTCCAGTAAATTCAGCATTAATCCCTAGAGTCTTTAAAAAAGCTATTAAGGGTTTTGCAAGAGACTCAAAACTCACTTGATCATGTTCATTTTTATCAAGTATTAAAGTATACTGGAAATTTTCAGGACTACTATAAACCGCTCCACCACCCGATAGTCTTCTAACAACATCAATATTATTTTCTTTACAAAATTCTTCATTGATTTCTGCATAAGTATTTTGATTTCGTCCAACCATTACATTTGGATTATTCTTCCATAGAATAAATACTGGTTCTTTGTAGTTTTCAACAAAATACTCTTCTACAGCAAAATTGTAAAATACATCTTTTTCAAAATTAATAAAACATCTCATATCCGTCCCCCTAGTTCTTTTTTAGTTGTGCCTCATATGTTTCAATGGCTTCTTTAGCTAAAGCGTCAGCTTTTTCATTAAATGTATCACCACTATGGGCTTCAATTTTAATAAACTCAATTAAGATCCTTTCATTTGCATTATCAATAAACTTCTTATAATCTTTTGTACCCTTCTTATTACGTTTCCATTCACCCTTAGCCCAGTATTCTATTCCTGTATAATCATAATGAAGAATAATTTTTTTATAATTATGATCAATTGCCCATTGTATGGCAACCATGCTACCAAGAAGTTCTCCAGCGACATTACGCATGTCAGTTAACGTATCATCCTCTCCAAGAGCTTTTAAGAAAGTTTTCTTATTGTACTCAAGAATAACACAACCATAGGAATATATATGATGCTTATTTGAGTAACTTCCATCTACATAAGCTAGTACAGTTTGATTTAATCGCATTTCTTCATCTATGTTTTTACCATAAATTTCTTCTATACTTTTATTTCCTTGCATATAACTTTCGGCTTCTGATTTGGTTTTAAAACTTTTATATTCTGCTTTCTTATAGCCATGGACTTGTGCTTTACATTCTTCCCATGTCTCATAGATTCCTTCATTTTTACCTTTTCTTACGGCATAGTATTTTTTTGCCAATTGAACCACCTCTAAAATATTATACAATTAATTTACAGTATTTAAAAATAAAATTATCAAATAGTTTGAAATTTTGATAGAATACAATAAAGGAAGTGATAATAAATGAGTGATCTAATTTTTTTCGATATCAACGGTACAATCGTTGAAAGAGATGATCGAACAGATTTACCTTATATTGAAGCTGCAAATGAGCTGCTTTATACTGATAATGCAATGAAAGGTGTTAACAACGCAGCTCGTTCAGATATGGATGTTTTTAGAGAAATCTTAATGAATCATAACGTTGAGTATACTGAAGCTTTATGGACAAACTTTATAGAGATATACGAAAGAAAACTTGAAAAATACAAGTTAACTGATATCTGGCGTGTCAATAAAGATGCCAAAAAATTTATTGAGAAGTTAAGCAAAACTGACCATAAATTAGCCATTATTACTGGAGAATTAAGTCTGGGCGCCCAATATAAATTAGAAAAGATTGGTGTATGGCAATACTTCCCAGTTGGTGGGTTTGGTGAAGACAATGTTTCAAGGTTTGGAATTGCTGAAGTAGCATTAGAAAAAGCAAAAGATTACTACGATACTTTTGATCATGTCTATGTTATTGGTGATACAACTTTAGATATTGCAACTGCAAGACATATTAACGCAAAGATTATCTCTATTGCTACAGGCGCTAACACTAAAAAAGAACTAAAATACTATGAACCAGATTATTTAATTACTAGATTTAAAAAGATTAAGAAATTATTTTTATAA
>DATFJG010000175.1:0-8365 GCA_035269305.1 Clostridia bacterium | reverse complement strand
CTGTACAAAGTTAAAGGATGGTTACGGCGTCGTTTTAGATAGGACATACTTTTATCCTGAAGGTGGCGGGCAACCATCAGATTTAGGTTTAATAGATGACATAGCAGTAAAGGATGTTTATTATTATAAGGATGAAATTGTTCATTTACTTGAAGCGGCTGTAAAATTAGAAAAAGTTTCTTGTAAGATTGATTGGCAGCGTCGCTTAGATTTTATGCAGCAACATCTAGGCCAACATATTTTGTCGAGGGCCTTTGAAATGAAGTATGATGCCAATACCATTGGCTTTCACATTGGAGATGACTACGTCACAATTGATTTAGATCAGAAGCTAAACCAAGATGCCTTAGATTTAGTAGAGGATTTTAGTAATCAGATTGTTTATGAAAGTAGACCTGTTGAGATTCTTTCGCCAACGAAAGAAGAATTAAAAGAAATGCCACTTAGAAAGGAGCCAACAGTTTCAGAGGATATTCGAGTCATTCGAATAAAGGATTTTGATTTTTCACCATGTGGTGGGACCCATTTAAAAACCACAAGTGAAGTAGGCATCATTAAAATAAAAAAGAGTAATAATAACAATGAAGGCATACGAGTAGAGTTTGTCTGTGGTCGTTGGGCATTAAAAGATTATCAGTGGAAAAATCAAATGATTAATGATATAAGTCATTTGTTAACAATTAAGACTAGTGATATTAAAGATCGAGTAGAAGCCCTTAATACTGAAGTTATTGAGACAAAAAAAGAAATGAATGCATTAAAAACTGAAATTCTAGATATGAAAACTCAGGCTATTGCGAAGGATTATGAAATAGTTGATGGGGTGCATGTTATTACTCAGAAGTTAGAAGATTATGGCATTAAAGAATTAAGATATATAGCCAATAATATTATTGAAAAGGAAAATACCCGTGTTTGTCTTGTTGGACTCGAAGGCAACCAAGTCCATCTAGTGCTTGGTAAGAATAAAGCATTGGATTATGATTTAAAAGAATCCTTTAGTGATTTCATTGATAGACTTGAAGGCAATGGTGGTGGCAGTCCATTTTTATGCCAAGGCTCAGGGACAAATCATGACGCCATAGTAGAGATAATAATTGAATTTAATAAATAAAGTTAATTGTGAAGTTTTTGTAACTTATTTTCAAATAAGACGTGCAAAGGCTTCTTTTTTATTATAAAATATAAAAAATGTCGTAAAAATATTAAGTAGGTGATGCATTGGGATCCATAAAAATAATCATAATTGATGTTGACACAGAGTATTTAAATCCTTTGCTTAACTATTTAGTTAAGTATCTTCCCCATCAATACATAGTAAAGGCTTATAGTGATCTAAAGGTTATTAAAATGCAATTAGATCTTATGAAACAAGATGAAAACACCCTTATAATAGTTGATGAAGATTTAAAGCATCAGATACCGAGTTCTTTTTCAGTAGAACCTTTGGTTTTAACTTCTAATCCCAGAGGGAATGGAATACATAAATATAGTTCAGGAAAAAACATTTTACATAAAATACAAGAAAAGTTAAAAGTAATTGATCAATATACCCCTTTAACAGAAAATTTACAATCATTTTTAAGTATAGGATTTTACTCTCCCATCGGTGGTGTTGGGGTTTCAAATTTATCCTTAATTTCAAGTATCCTATTATCGCAGAAGAAGTTTTCGGCTTTATTCATTTCTTTGGATATTAATTCTGGTTTAGAATTAATTTTAGAAAAGGATGCAAATAATAGCTTATCAAAATACTTTTACTATTACCTTTCAGAACCAAATTTATTGATAGAAAAATTAAAAACGAATATTAAAAGCTACAAAGGCTTAGCATATATTTCCTCTTTTGACAGTGTCATTGATTATGAAGATATAACAGAGGAACATTTGGTAGGCTTTTTTAAGTTGATTAAAAATGAATTAGACTATGATCGAGTAATTATTGATTTTCCATCACTTTTAAGTCAAAAAAATATTGCATTAATGAAGCATATGAATCATTTTGTATTGGTTAGTCAAGGCCGACAATCTGATTTCTATAAATTAACCCATTTAAAAAATGATTTAATAAAATATGATGCCAAAAATCTCTTTCATGAAAAAAATGCTGTTCTTTTAGTGAATCAAATCCGGGATATGAACTTAATGAATCAAGGGGATAAAAATCCTTTTGGCTTAGAAGAAAAGTGTATTCCTTATAGTGAGGATTTAATTATAAAAGAAGATTCAGATATTTCATATAAAATTTCTAGTCAGTTCAAATGTGTTTTAGAAACTGCCTTTGAAAAAAAGAAGGGTGGTTCCTATGAAGGTTACTAATTATGACTTAATCAAAAAAATTGTAGAGAAAACAACTGATTATTGTATCAATGGCAACCAAACCCTTAAAAATGACGAGATCAGGGAGTATATTTTATTATGTGTTGAAGAAGAAGAGACCATTGGTTATCTATCAATTAAGAAAAAAAGTCAGTTAGTGGAAACAATTTATAATTCAATTAATGGCTTAGGTCCTTTACAGCCTTTAATTGATGATGATGCCATTACTGAAATAATGATTAACTCAGAAAAAGAGATTTTTGTTGAGAAAAATGGACAGATCAGTAAAATAGATTTTCAGTTTGAATCCGCGGAAAGTCTTAGAGATTTAATACAGATGATTGTATCAAAGGTCAATCGACGGGTGAATGAATCAAAGCCTATGGTTGATGCTCGATTAGAAGATGGTTCACGGGTAAGTATTCTCTTACCACCGATTGCCTTGAAAGGGCCAACAATGACTATTCGAAAGTTTCCAAAGAAAGCCATGACTATGGAAAAATTAATTGAGTATAAATCTTTAAACAGAGAAACAGCCGAAATTTTAAGAAAATTAGTTGAAAGCAAGTTTAATATTTTTATAAGTGGTGGTACCAGTTCAGGAAAAACGTCTTTCTTAAATGCTTTATCAAACTTTATACCAAAAAAAGAACGAGTAATAACCATTGAAGATTCAGCTGAGTTACAGTTGGTGACCATTGAAAACTTGGTAAAACTAGAAACAAGAGAAGGCAATACAGAGGGTAAAGGGGAGATCACTATGCGAGATTTGATTAAGTCATCCTTGAGGATGCGCCCTGATCGGATTATTATTGGAGAGGTGCGTGGTGGAGAAGCTTTAGAAATGTTACAAGCCATGAATACTGGCCATGATGGTTCTATTTCCACAGGTCATGGCAACTCTATAAAAGACATGCTTAGTCGCTTAGAAACAATGGTTTTAACAGGTACAGAAATGCCTATGCAAGCCATAAAGCAACAAATTGCTTCGGCTATAGATATTGTCATTCATTTAGGACGGTTAAGGGATCAAAGCAGACGAGTTTTAGCTATTTCAGAAATTGTTGGACTTAAAAACCATGAATATATAACCAATCCTTTATTTACATTTATAGAAGAAAATGACTCTACGAAAGATAACCTCATCGGTGCTTTAGTGCCATCTGGTAACGCACTAAAGAATATCGATAAACTAAAACTTTCAGCTGTTGATTTAAGGATAGGTGAAACCATTGATTTTTAAAAACAAAGATTCAGAAAATTTTGAAATGGATTATAATACTTACCATATGCAATTAAAAGAAAAGATTGGGATTGTTTTAATAGCAGCTATTATATTATCGATTATTGCCTTTATATTTTATAGACGGCGGTTAATAATGATTGCTATTATGGCTTCTTTTTCTCTATTAGCACCTAAATACATAGAAAAGAAAAAAATTAAGCAACAGAAAAAAGAAATTAATGAACAGTTTAAAGATGCCCTTTATGCTTTATCATCTTCTTTAAGTTCTGGTAAATCTATAGAAAATGCTATGGCAGATGTGGTCAAAGATTTGTTGATTCAGTATCATAAAAAAGAAAGAATTGTTATTGAATTTCAATTGATCTATAAAAAGATTTCTTATAATACTAGTGTCTATGACGCTATTTTAGACTTTGCAAAGCGTAGCCATTGTGAGGATATTGAAAATTTTGCCAGTGTTCTTGAAGTAACGAAGACTTCAGGTGGTGAAACGAATAAAATCATCAAACGAACAGCTCGCATGATTACAGATAAATTTGAAGTGAAAGAAGATATTAATCTCCTCGTAGAAGGCAAAAAAAGCGAAATGCGTGGGCTTATTTTTATGCCTATTTTTCTTGTGTTACTTTTGTCCATTACAGCAAAAGAATATATGGCGCCAGTATTTGTAACACAAATGGGCCTCATTGGAACAACTGTTTCAATTGTACTAATTGTTATCGGACAAATCATTGCCAATAAAATCTTAGATATTGAGGTGTAAAATGATTAGATTATTGATTATAGGGATCTTAGTATTAGAGTTGTTATATTTTTTTATTCAGTCGAATAACCGTTATACCAAAGCCCTTTCTTATATTAGTCCTGAAGAATATTCGATAAAAAAGCTGTTACCCATTGGCTTACTTTTTATGGAGCGGCTTAAATATTCTTATACCAGTAATTATGATCGACAGTTATATAAGAAATTTTACACATTAAAAGGGAAAGAACAAGCGAACTTTTATCGGATGATTCATTGGGCTGAGAAAGTTGTTTATTTTCACTTAACACTTTTACTGGTCCTAGGTTTTTCATTGTTGATACCCATGGATGCACTCTTCATTATATTTTCTTTTATTTTACTAATACTAAGCATCATGATGAAAGATAAAGAGTTAGATATAAAAATTGAGAAAAATCACTCTTTAATAAAGATTGAGTTTGCTGAGTTTATAAATCAGTTGTCCCTATTAGTTGGGGCCGGTTTAACTGTGACTGGGGCTTGGAAGAAAATCGCGGAAAAAAATGATGAAAAGCATCCCCTTTACTATGGTGTTATTAAAGTTCAGAAATCTCTGAATAAAGGGGTATCATTTAATCATGCCTTGGAAACTTTTGCTATGGACTATCAAACAAAAGAAATTTCCAGATTTGTTTCTGTTTTAATACAAAATTATATAAAGGGCAGTGATAATATAGTTATCACATTAGACCAACAAGCCAATGAAGCCTTAGAAAGTCGAAAACGTGAAACGATGATTATTGGTGAACGGGCGAACACAAAATTACTTTTCCCAATGATGCTGATTCTAATAGCCATCTTCATCATGTTATCTATTCCGGCTATGTTGATGTTTTCCGAAATGATTTAGGTGAAGGGAGGTGAGAAAATGAATGAATTCAAAAGATTTGTATGTGAAGAAGAAGCCATGGGCACTTTAGAAGTGATATTAATTTCGGCTGTTTTGATAGGAGCTGCCATTTTATTTAAAGAAAAAATTATGGATATTGTTAACACTATGACGGCTGATTTAACAGACAGTGCTACGGATGCTATTGATTAAAAGAGGAGAAGAAATGATTGGATCAAGTGTTGAGATAAATGATTCTATTTACTTAAAAGTACCCATTGCTATTGAAGCCATTAATCAAAACAAATACGAGATGCTTCAATACAATAAAATTAAAGGCATCATAGATTTTAATCGACAATATTTAAATGATATTTGTTATTTAACATATAGTTTAAATACATATGTTTCACTTAAGACATTAGAAAAACAAGATGGGTTACATGACAGTCAGTTAATAGAAGTTCTAAGTCAGATCAATCAAATCATTTATTCATTAGAAGACTATTTTTTACTTGAATCTAAAGACTTTGTCATCACCCTTGAAAATATCTATTATGATTTTCACAAAAATGAAGTGCACTTGGTCTATCTACCATCGAAAGAACAGGCCTCCCTTCATTCAAAATATAAACTATTCTTGATGGATTTAATAGCAAGTATGACACTAGAAAGAAAACACTCATCTTTTATTAATGCCTTGCAACAATTGATAAATAAAGATAAATTTTCTGTTCAAGCCTTGAATGAACTCATTAAAAACCAAGTCCTTAGGCATTCAAAAGAAGTAACCAATGAAGTATTAGCTGATGAAGAACTCTTTTTTAAAAGGAGTGATTCATTAGCTGATTTAGAAGAAAAAGAATCAATTGATAATAATTCTAAAGCTGAGTTAATTAAAGATATTCTTAGAGGTGTTGCTTTAGAAGCAATTGGTCTTTTATCTATGAATTTAATTGTTAAGTTCCTTGAAATATCTGAACTCAATAATTTATTAGGGGTTGTATTCGTTGTACAACTATTAACTCTTATAGGGATATATTTTGTTGTTTTAAAAGAATACTATAGTTATGAAAAGATTAAGAAATATTTTAAGGATAAAGGTGACTATCAAAAAAGAGATCAAAAGGAAGGTAACATCTTTGCTATAACAAATACTTCTCTAGAAAGTATTAGTGAAGAGGAAATAGCTTATAACACAAGTACTGTAATTCAAGGAATGATAGAAGAGGATTATCAACCAAAAGCATATTTGATTCTTAGGGATTTAACAAGTGAAGAAAGAATATATATTAAGGATAAAAGCTTTGTAATTGGTAGACAATTAGAAACAACGCATTATCACATTAATGATTCAAAAATTTCAAAGAGACATTTAGAGGTTTTAGATATTGATGAAGAGTTGTTTATTAGAGATTTAAGTTCAACAAATGGAACTTACTTGAATAATGAGAAGTTAGACCCAAATCGATTGACTAAAATTTTTGATGGGGATTTGATAAAAATAGCAGCTTTAGAGTATGAATTTAAAATTGAATAAAACAGGAGGAAAAATGGAGATACATATTGAAGAACTTAAACGTATTATGAATGAAAGTTTAAACATAAAAGGTAGAGCAGACCGAAGAGCTTTTATTACACTTTTTATTTTCACTTTCATTGTTTCGAGTATTGCTTCACGTATAAATACAACACTATCAACTATCATAATGGTGCTATTTATTATACCACAATTATCAATGAATATTAGACGGTTACATGATACTAATACATCTGGGAAATGGCTGATCTTTCCATATGTGCTTGGCGGTTTAACCTTTGTTTCATTTGTGCTATTGTTTTTTAAATTCCCATTAGTAATTATGGTGGTTTTAGCAACTAGTACAATCCTATGTTCAGTATATGTTAGCATAAAATTATTCTTTGAATTAGGTGACAAAGGGCCAAATAAATATGGTCTACCCTTGAACAGAGTTTCAGAGATAAATATTTCAGATTATAGGCAGGTTGAATAATATGGGAAAAATAAAAACGTGGATTAGCATACTAATAGTATTCATCGCTACACAGAGTATTACATACTCTGGAATTTCTTTTAATGATGTAAACAATAGCGCCTGGTTTAAAGGCGATTTAGAGTACTGCGTCAACGAAAAATTAATCAATGGATATAATGATGGTAGTTTTAAGCCAGATAAAGAAATTTCAAAGGCTGAGTTTATAACAGTTGTTATTGCATCGGTATTTGAAAAACAACCCAATGGTAGTACACAGTGGTACTCAAAGAGTTATAATAAGGCTCTAAATCATGATCTAATTAACGTGGAGTTTTATCAAAGTGACGCGAATCAATCTATTACAAGAGAAGAAATGGCAGTTGTTATTTCAAAAGTTTTAGAGATATCTGATGTAAAATTTGATGAAAGTAAAGTAGAAGAAGATATTAAAGACTTTAATGAAATAGAAAAGGTGAACCAAAGTGCAGTACTGAATACATATAAATCAGGAATTATCAGTGGCTTTCCTGATGGCAGTTTTAGACCAAATGAAACATTAAAAAGAAGTCAACTGTCTAAAGTTACCGCTTTAATGCATAAACTTGATCGAAAAGCTTACAATATGCCTGCATATGCTGAAGTAATCGACTCAGTAGAAAAAGCGACAGTATATGAAAAAGTAAGCGATACAGTCGAAATAGTTGAAGGCATTACCTTTGATCAAAAGCTCTTTGCAGACTGGGATGATTGGGATGAATATTCAATGAGTATGAGAGATTTAGAATTATTAGCGATTGACAGTGTCGAAATAGATCAAGATGAAAAGACCATTACTTTTTATGTGCCACATGTTGCAGAGGGGTTATTATGGGAGTTTTCGATGCGTGGGAAGTCAATAAGAGATAATTTTGTTGGTGCTGGATTTGAAGAGATTGATTTTAATAGTATAGCTGGAAGCATAGTGACAATTAGTTATAGTAATGAATTTTCAATTCCAATAGAAAATATAAAGGAGCTATCTTTTGCTGCAGATTTAGCATCAATTGAGATTTCACAACAAATAGTAAATAATAGATCATATGAATTTATAGATTTTGAAGTGCGATAATGAGTAAAAAGTTTATATTAATCGTGTTCATAATAATTATATTTAATTTAGAAATTAATTATTCTGAAGAGTCTATATTAGG
>DATFJG010000174.1:0-3987 GCA_035269305.1 Clostridia bacterium | reverse complement strand
GTAATGCTTTATGAGTTGCCAGCCTATCATAAACTGCTAATGTTAACAGACGGTGGAATGGTAACATATCCTGATATCGAAACAAAAATAGAACTTATAAAAAATGCTTACGAAGCTGCTAAAAAGCTAGATTATAAAGAATTCAAAGTGGCTTGTTTGGCAGCTAAAGAAAAACTTAATCCAAAGATGCAAGCTACTGTTGAAGCTGCAGAGATAAAAGAAAGATATAATAATAAAGAATTCGAAGAAGGGATTGTAATAGAAGGGCCTATAGCTCTTGATTTAGCTGTATCTAAAGAAGCAGCAGAAATCAAAAAATTCCAAAGTCCCGTTGCCGGAGATGCAGACTTGCTTTTAGTTCATAATATAGAGATGGGTAATGGAATAGGAAAATCTATTACTTATTTTGGAAATGGAGTGGGCGCAGGAGTTGTAATGGGTGCTAAAGTTCCAATAGTTTTAGTATCTAGATCTGATGATTTTAATGCTAAATACTATTCCATATTATTTGGTAGTGCTATAGCTTAAATAAAAAAATCCAGGACTTATAAATATCCTGGATTTTCTATTTGATATTATGCTTGAGATTTTTTGGTTATAGTTACATGAGGATAAGGAAATTCAATATTCTCATTATCAAAATTTTCTTTGATAGTTTCGGTTAAGTCAAAATAAACTCCCCAATAATTTGGAGTGTCAGTCCAAACTCTAATTTTGAAATTAATTGAAGAATCAGCAAGGGTACCCAATCTTACAAAAGGAGCAGGATCTTTGTGCACTAACTCGTGATTATTACAGATATTTTCTAAAGATTTTTTAACCTGTTTAATATCTGAATCATAATCTACACCTATTTCTAAGTCAACTCTTCTTTTATCATAATGAGAGTAGTTGGTTATTGACGATGAGTATACCTGAGAGTTAGGTATTATTATTTTTTTATTATCAACAGTAGCTAATATAGTATTAAATATTTCTATTTCTTGTACCGTACCATCGTGACCTGCAGCTTCTACGTAATCTCCGATTTTAAAAGGTTTGAAAAGTAAAATCATAACTCCAGCAGCAAAATTTGATAAACTCCCCTGTAATGCTAAACCTACTGCAAAAGCTAAAGCGCTTAATATACCTACTAATGTGGTGGTCTGGAATCCAAAGGTACCAGCTATGGATATAAGCAGGACAACTTTTAATAACATACTTAAAAGATTTGAAGAAAAAGATATTATAGCCTTATCAACACCTTTTTTCTCCATAGCTTTCTTAATTAAATTTACTATAAATTTAATAGCCCATAAACCAACTACGAGAATGATTACTGCAAATACAACCTGTCTTAAATAAAACCCAATTAAATTAATATTCATAAAAACACTCCTTATGTTAATATTTTATTTATCATATATTAAATTATATACCCTTTTAAATAATAAATATACTTTTATAATAAATATTTAAAAATATTTAAAAATGTAGGTATTGGAGCAAAATTTTGTTATAATATAATTAATGATAATAATGGAGGTTAAAATGATACTAATTAAAAACGGAACAATTAAAACAATGGAAGGACCAGACTTAGAAAATGGAGATATATTAATAGAAGATAATAAAATAAAAAAAGTTGGAATTAATATTAAAATTGACAAAGATATTGAAACTATAGATGCCACAGGATGCATCGTAGTACCAGGGTTAATAGATGGACATTGCCATTTAGGAATGTGGGAAGAAGGAATAGGATTTGAAGGGGCAGATGGAAATGAAAGTGTAGATCCTGTTACACCACAAATGAGAGCTATCGATTCAATTAATCCTATGGATGAAGGATTTAAATTAGCAAGAGAAGCTGGTGTAACAACTGCTGTTACAGGGCCAGGAAGTGCTAATGTTATAGGAGGAACTTTTGCTGCAATTAAAACCTATGGCCATAGAATAGATGACATGATAATAAAGTACCCTACGGCAATGAAAATAGCTTTTGGTGAAAACCCTAAAAGAGTTTATAATGAAAAGGATAAGTCGCCTATTACAAGAATGGCAACAGCATCTATTCTCAGAGAAACACTATTTAAAGCACAAAAATACTACGAAGATTTTGAAAGAGGAAAAAAGGAACCAGATGATAAGCCTGAATTTGATATGAAACTCGAGGCTTTACTACCGGTAATGGATAAGGAAATACCTTTAAAGGCCCACGCTCATAGAGCAGATGATATATTTACAGCCTTGAGAATAGCAAAAGAATTTAATCTTGATATTACATTGGACCATTGCACGGAAGGGCACTTAATTGCAGATGATTTAAGCAAAGAAAACAAAGCTGCTTTGGTGGGACCTAGCTTGTCAGAAAAGAGTAAATATGAACTTAAAAACTTAACTTTTGATACTCCAAGGATACTACAAGAAGCGGGTGTTTTAATTGCTATAATAACTGATTCACCAGTTATTCCTCTGCAGTATCTTCCTTTAGTAGCTGGACTGGCCGTAAAATCGGGACTTAAAGAAGAAGAGGCTTGGAAGGCTATTACGATTAATCCTGCAAAAATAACAGGTATAAATGATAGAGTAGGAAGTATAAAAGAAGGAAAGGATGCAGATATAGTAATATTCGAAGGAAATCCTTTAAGAAATATAGATAGTAAACCTAAAAAAGTAATAGTAAATGGAAAAGTAGTTTAAAAATAAAAAATGCATCTCTATAATCTCTATAGAAATGCATTTTGATTAGCTATTTTTATTCTTTTACCGAAGGTTTGAAAATTACTAGAGGTCATTATTAGATCTGTATGTTCTATACATATACTTTGGTTTGGCTTTATTTCTTTCAAAGAAGTACCATCAAAATAAGTTTCTCTAGTTATTTGTACAAAATAAACATTGTTACTAGATTTAATTAATAAAAAATTACAATTTATTTCTTGAACGATTCCTATTATGATATTTTGTGAGGACTTTTCAGTAAAGGATAAACGAAAATAAATAATAATTAAGGATAAAAAAATAAATATTAAATAAAGCATAAAGACCACCTTTGTTTTATATATTATATAAGACGGAAAATACTATCGGTAGCTGTCAAGTAAGTTGTCGTATTTCCTTTAAAATTTCTTCTTTGTTAACAGGGTTGAGTGCTACATAATCTATATAGTCCCAGTTCCTGGTTTCACAAGACCATCGACCGGGATTTTCTTGACGTGCTTTTTCATATAATTCTTTTCTTTTTCTTAAAACCTCCTTATCAAGTCCATAGTGTCGCTGGTGAGGAGTTACGAATTTTATGGAGCTGTGCATAAATTCTTTATTGTATAAATCTACAAATTTGTTGACCCAAGTTCTTGCAGCTTCTATTGAATTAAAGCCTTTAGCAGGGAAATCCTTTGTGTACTTTAATGTCTTAAATAAGGATTCAGAATAAGCATTGTCATTGCTTACACGGGGTCTAGAATATGACTTAGTAATACCTAGATGTACAAGTAAATTCTGAAAGTCCTGTCCTTTCATAGGGCTTCCATTATCAGAATGAAGTACTAAAGGTTTATTAAAAAGGTTATGTCGAAATACAGCCTTTTTTACTAGTTCTATAGCATGGGCTTGTGTTTCAGATTCGTGAATTTCCCACTGGATAATCATACGACTAAAAATATCAATTATTAAATATAGTTTGTAGTAACAACCTTTGATATTTCCTGGTATCCAGGTAATGTCCCAAGTCCATACTTGATTTGGTCCTGTAGCCACATGAGTTGACAATGGTTGTTTTAAATGGCTTCGAACTGCCTTTCTCTTGGTGTTTTGTTTAAACTCTTTTAGCACTCTATACATGGTTGATTCTGAAGCTATATATTTACCTTCATCTGCTAATTTGGGTACAATCTGTGAAGGATTAAGGTCTGCATAATCTTTACTATTGCATGTATCTATAATTGTTTGTCGCTCTTCATCAGATAATTTATTGTGTGGTGATTTACGCTTAGCTTCTTTTCG
>DATFJG010000173.1:0-8629 GCA_035269305.1 Clostridia bacterium | reverse complement strand
TTGACTGGCCACTTTCCTCAGCAAGCTTTCTAACTTCATCAGCAACCACAGCAAAACCTTTACCTGCTTCACCAGCTCTTGCGGCTTCAATGGCTGCGTTTAATGCCAATAGATTTGTCTGCTCAGAAATACCTTCGATTGTTTCTAAAATCGTACCAATTTCTAGAGATTTATCCGTTAAAATTGAAACCTTTGATGCAATATTATCACTTTTCTCTGTTGTTTCACTGATACCTTCATCTAGTTTTTCTAATGATTTAGCACCTGCTGTAGACTTTTCTTGCATATCTTTTGTCTTTTCTAAGGTCTGATCAGATTTTTCAACGATAATACTAAGATTTTCAGCTAATACATTTGTCTCTTCAACGGAATTATTCATTTCAAAAGCCTGATCCGTCGCGCCACTAGCAATATCTTCAATGGCTCTAGAAACTTCTTCAGATGACTTCCCTAACTCATCTGTAGTCATTTTAACTGAAGTTGAAATACCATTTACTTCTTTTACAACATCTTTTACTCCATCAACTAAGCTTCCCATGTTTTTCATCATCACATTAAAACTCTCGCCTAACTCATTAATTTCTTTAATGCTTTGTCTTTCCACCTTTAAGTTAAGATAGCCATCTTTTGCTTTTTTCATTTTTTCTACAACTCTATTTAATTGCTTTACTATACCATTCGTTACAATTAATGAAATCAACAAACCAATGATAGCAAAAATTACAATCGCTATAGATGTTTTATTAAAGATGTCCTTTGCAGGTGCCATAAATTGATTCTCAGGAACAACAGTTGCCAAAGACCAATTATTGATACCTTCGTAAAGTATAATATTTCTATTCCCTTCTTCATAAAAATAGCCACGACCTTTTTCTCCATCAGTCATTTTCAATCCGATTTCATATAACGCTTCATTTTCTTTATCAATAATCGTATCAACAAATCGAACATTTTTATCTGTGTGTGCTAAATATATACCCATTTTATCTGTTAAAAAACTATAACCTTCATTTCCTAAGCTATTTTTTGTAACGATATCATTGATGACTTCAAAATCTAACATTAAAGCTAAAACTGCTCTATTTTCACCATCTACATTAATTGGAACAGCATGAATCAGTACATTACCAGTTATATTTTCAACTGTTCTTACATCTGACCAAATTGCGTCTTCACTGGCAATAGCATCTAAAAAGAACTTGTTGCCATAAAAGTAATTATCTTTTAGTTCTCCTTCTAAACTGTCTGTTATAACTGTACCATCTTTATTAATCAAAACAATGCCTTTACTTACATCACTGATACTTTCATAAAAACTATCAACAATTCTTGTAATTTCTCTATCATAATTATCAGTTGATGAATCAAAATCTCTAATATAATCCATTAGTTCTACATTTGTTCCGAAAATACCACCAATCGTTCGAAAAGAGTTCATACGATCATTTACTTCATCAACAATACTTGTATTCATCATTTCTAATTTATCAACGATCTGGTCCTCTAAAATTTCTTCACTTTTTCTATAAGAATAAAGTCCAACGGCACTTGCTGGAATAATAATTAAAATTAAAAAATAAATTGTTAGCTTAACTCTTAAACTCATTTCTTTTTTTTGCTTTGCCATGCGGGGGTCTCCTTTATCTAATCTATAATTAAACCGATCCATTGATTCTTCTAATGTTTCTATTAACTGATTCATATAACTCATATGAAAGAGCACTCAAAACCTGTTACTTCAAAACAGTTAGAAAAATGTTTTTTCCTTAAATAATTTCTTTTTTTAACTGCCCCAAGTTTTTTCACCATCATACCTTCCTTAATCTTTATCCTTTGAATTATTATATAATAATTTTTCATCTAATTGAATAAATCTTTCAAGATTCCTTAGGGCGTCTTCATGTCCTCTGGTGATGATAACCATTTTTCACCAAGAAACCGAATCCCAAAAGCGCCTAAAGGGGCTGTTACAATAATTGCTAATACAGCTATAGCTAAAATCAACTCTCCAGATGCTACACCATAGGCTAAGGGTACTGCACCAATAGCTGCCTGAACTGTGGCCTTTGGGGTATAAGCCACAACACAGAAAAGTCTTTCTTTGTAGTTAAGATTAGAGCCTGCCAATGAAATCATCACACCAATACTTCTAGCGATTAAACCAATAAAAATAATCAGTAGTCCAGTACCACCGGCTTCTAATGCCACATAAATATTTACTTCTGCGCCAACTAACACAAATAATAGTAACTCTGCAAAAACCCATATGCCATTAAATTTCTTTGCTAACCTTCTGCCAAGGGTCCCGTACTTTTCCATAATTATAAATCCAACAGTCATCACACCAATTAGAGATGCAAAATTAATGGGCGTCTTAACAAAATCCTCAATTAACGTTAGAATAATACCACCACTGATCAGTAATAATACTTTTTTAGTATCCCGCATATGAAATCGTTTAAATAAATGAATTAATAATAACCCTGTTAAAATCCCAATTAACACGCCTAGTATGATCGATACCGGTATGTTTAAAAGTTTTAATCCTATATTTACATTTTTACCACCATAAAATCCTAGAAATGTTGAAAAAAGTGTAATGGCAACAACATCATCAATAGATGCGCCTGCTAAGACTAACGTTGGTATACCTTTGATTTTACCTTTACCTTCTTCAATTAATACCAGCATTGATGGTACAACAACTGCTGGGGAAACCGCTGCAACAATGAAAGCTAGCATTCCTGCTTCAATTTTAGAAATACCCAGTAAATAACTACTAACAAATAAAATCGTAACGCCTTCAAACAATCCTGGAATAAAACTCATCTTAATGGCTGGTAAACCGACTTTTATAAGGGTGTCTTTATTTAAGCCTAAACCGGCGCGAATGAGGATAATGATTAAAGCTATTTTTCTTAAATCTGCTGAAACTGCCAATACCTCTGGACTAATTAAATCTAAACCGTAAGGACCTATAATAATGCCTAGAATCAGCATCCCTAAAAGTCCTGGCAAACTGATTTTATCAAAGGCTTTATTCAGAATAAGTCCGAAGATAATAATAAGGGCTAAGCTAAGTAACATTTTGATCTCCTTTTCAATTCTCCTATTTTAGTTATTATAACATATTGTTAAATTCTAATGAATCTTTAATGATACTTATTCATAATGTGTTATAATACTTTTTAGGAGGGATATTATGTTAAAAGTTAAGAATCTAACAAAAAAATACAAGGATTTTGTTGCAGTCAACAATATCTCCTTTACAATTAACCAAGGAGAAATTGTCGGACTATTGGGGCCTAATGGCGCCGGTAAATCTACAACGATTAAATCTATTATTGGTTTACTTAGAATTGATTCAGGTCACATACTTATTAATGAAAAGGATCACACATCTATAGATGCCAAAAGGGAATTTGCTTATATTCCTGAATTTCCAAATCTTTATGACCAACTGTCCATTTGGGAACACATCGAATTCATAGCAAAGGCTTATGGTAAAAAGGATTATAAAGCAATCGCATTGGAATATTTAGAGCGATTTGATTTAATAGATAAAAAAGATGAACTTACAACAGAACTATCAAAAGGTATGAAACAAAAATTATCTATTATTTGCAACTTAGTCATTGATCCAAAGATTTATTTCTTTGACGAACCAATGATTGGCTTAGACCCAAAGGCCATTAAAACACTAAAGAATCTTTTAGTAGAATTAAAAAATCAAGGTAAAGCCATTTTTATTTCGACACATTTACTGGATTCAATTGAACACATATGCGACCAAATTTTGGTGATGAAAAATGGTGCCATTATTACAAGGGGCAGCTTAGAAGAGTTAAAAGGTACTCAAGAGATTAGTTTAGAAGAATTGTTCTTACAGGTGACTCAAGATGAATAAACTGAAAATTTTAATCAACAAAGATATCCATCAAGTGAAGAATTATTTTAAAGGATTTAATAAAAATAGAAAGAAACTTATTCCTGTGGCATTTTATATCCTATGGTTTTACTTTATGTTTAGATCTCAAACGGATAGTGATTTTTACAGTATTAATTACTTTAAAAATTTTTCCTTTGGTATTCTAACCTTCTTGCTAATCATTAGTTTTATTAATATTTACTTTGAACGGACAAGTTACTTTAATATGGCTGATGTAAATTTATTGTTCACAGCACCCATTGATTCAAAATTAGTGCTGATTTATGCAATATTTAAAACCAGTTGGAAACAAATGCTAGCTGCGCTTTTTATGTTTATGTTCTTATCTCCATCATTGATAAATGCTGGCATTCATTTTCCACAGTTACTCATTGGTGTCCTAGCTTATGCACTTTTCATTTTTGCAATAGAACCCATTAGTTTTATTGTTGGTCAACTAGGAAAAAAATATGATCTAAAGTTTATCATTTCAGCACTAGTCGCTGTATTATTAATAATGATCTCTATTCCTATGATTCTTTTGAAATCTCCAATTGAAGGGATTCAATCCGAGTATATGAACTTTGTCCCCCTCATTGGATGGTCAAGAGGCATTTTTATGGGGATGTTCCAAATCAATAGCTACTTTTTTATTTATATACTATTAATGGTTCTATTTATAATTACCATTAACTTATATATTATTAAGACAAGTGCCCATTATTATGAAGATGTTATTACAGCAACTGAAAACAAAGAAGCTTATACTTCAAAGAAAAAACAGGGCAAAGCATCCCTTAACATTCGTTTCAACTTTAATAAAGACAAAGATATTCACATTGCTGGGGATTATCAAGGGGCTAGGGCTTTTCATTGGAAAAACAAACTAAAGGCTATACGAGAAGATTTCCACTACTTATTTGGTGTCCAAACATTATTATTTTTGATTCTTAGTGTAGGTATGGTTTTTATTAAGAGTTATAGAAATTTTGAAATACCTTATCCTATTATGTATATGTCAGCAACGGGTATCATCTTATACATCTATACACTTTTTTCATTAAATGCCGGTGGTGAAGATGAACTGGAAATGCATTTCTTCTACTTGATTCCTGAAAATAACATTAAAAAAATCATTGCCCTGAACCAATTAAATTTTCAACGCATGGCTATTAATAGTATCGCATTTTTCATGATACCAATGATTATTGATTTCAGAAACTTTATCAACTACTTATTGCTATTATTAGTTTTTAACTCAGTTTATTGGATGGTAAAATATGCATATGTTCTTGTGAAATCAATTTTTAGAAATGAAACTGATTTTACATTTATGCTCCCTTTAATTAAAATATTCCAATTACTTTTAGTAATACTTCCATCGATCATTGGCGGCATTGTTGGGGCAGCTTTCTCTGCTGTTACAAGAATTAACCCTGAGTTTATTGTTCTCACAACAATTTTTACAATTAACTTAGTAGCCGTATTACTCATTCTTGTTTTATCCGATGCCATCATCAATCGAATTGAACTCTAAAAAAAATACACTATACTCAGATTTCTGGGTATAGTGTACTTCTATTTAAAATTCATGTTTTGAAACCCTGTTCGTTTCAATATAAATGATTCGTTCACAAATATTGGTTACATGATCAGCTATTCTTTCTAAATATCTAGAGATGAACATTAATTTCATGGCTTGATCCATAATTTTTGAATCATCTGCAATCATTTGTAATAATTCTTCATTAATTTGCAGATGTAAATCATCAACGGTATCGTCTTTTTCAGCAACTTTTGTAGCTAAGGCAACATCATTCTCTACAAATGCTTTTAAGCTCTTAGACAACATTTCTCGCACAATTTCATACATTCGCGGTAGATCAATTAATGGTTTTATAAAGTCTTCTTCGCCAATTTCTATAGAAATCTTAGCAATATTTACCGCCAAATCACCAATACGTTCTAAATCTGTGATAATCTTAAAGACGGATGAAACCCTTCTAAAATCTCTTGCCACTGGATTTTCTAGGGTCAGAAGTTTTACAACAGACATTTCAATCTGAATTTCCATATTATTGATAATAATATCATCATCTATAACTTTCTCTGCCAATGGTAAATTTCTGTTAATCAAACTATTCATTGCTTTTTCAATAGACTCTTCAGACTTTAAAGCCATTTCAAGCATTTTATTCTCAATTCCCTTGATCGTTTTAAAATATTCTTTTCTCATAGTTTCCTTCCTATCCAAATCTTCCAGTAATATAATCTTCAGTTTTCTGATCCCTAGGATTCGTAAAAATCACATCTGTACTGTCAACTTCAATTAAATCTCCCATTAAAAAGAATGCTGTTTTATCTGAAATTCGAGCCGCTTGTTGCATGGAGTGTGTGACAATAACAATAGTATAGTCCTTTTTTAAGTCTTCAATTAAATCCTCAATTTTATTCGTTGCAATTGGATCTAATGCAGAGGTTGGTTCATCCATTAAAATAACTTCTGGCTCAACAGCCAAACATCTAGCAATACAAAGTCTTTGTTGCTGGCCACCAGATAAGCCATAAGCATTATCATTTAAACGATCTTTTACTTCATCCCATAAAGCTGCATGTTTTAAACTGCGTTCTGCAATTTCCATGAGTACCTTTTTATCTTTTATACCATGAATTCTAGGGCCATAAACAACATTTTCAAAAATTGATTTTGGAAATGGATTTGGCTTTTGAAAAACCATGCCTACTTTCGTTCTTAACTCTTCGACTCTCAACTTTTCATCAAATATATTTCTACCATGGTAAAGCACTTCCCCTTCAGTTCTCGCAATAGATACATTATCTGTCATACGGTTAAGGGTTTTTACAAATGTTGACTTCCCACAACCAGATGGTCCGATGATAGCTGTGATTTCATTCTTCATAATCTTAAATTCTATATCTTTTAGGGCATGGTTTTCACCGTACCATAAATTTAATTTTTTCACATCAAATACGATTGCTTCTGTTTTCACTTCTTCGCCTCCTATTTAGTATCGCTTTTGAAATTTATTTCTAATAATAATTGCAATTGAATTCATCAGGAATAAAATGACTAATAAAACTACAATTGTTGCTGCCGCTAAATTTGCATATTCTCTTGTTAAAACTGCATCTAAAGTCCAATAATATATTTGAATCGGTAAAGCTGTAAAGTTATCTAAAGCACTTGTTGGGTATTTCATAATAAGTGTTGGAATACCTAATACAACCAATGGTGCCGTTTCCCCAATGGCTCGCGATAAAGATAAAATCGATCCCGTTAATATGCCTGGTAAGGCAACAGGTAAAACAACTTTTCGAATAGTAGTCCATTTATCAGCACCTAATGCATAAGATGCTTCTTTCATAAAAGATGGAACTGATTTTAATGCTTCTTGGCTTGAAACAACAATAATTGGTAAAACCAATAATGACATGGTTAAGCCACCTGCTAAAATACTTGACCCTAAGTTCATTAGCCGACCAAATACAGTTAAACCTAAAAGTCCAAAAATTACCGAAGGTACACCTGCTAAATTTGAAATGTTGACTTTTAAAAATGCTGAAAGCTTGTTTTTCTCTGCATATTCTTCTAGATAAATTGCCGTTGCAACACCAATTGATATTGTAATCGGCGCAACAATAAGCATCAGCCAAACCGTACCGATAATGGCACCTCGAATACCTGCTTTTTCAGCAAAAATTGATAGGTTACTTGTTAGAAATTGAAGATCAAGCCAACCCCTTGCATCAATAGCAATCCTATAAAATAATAATCCTAGTACAAGTAATGCAAATACAGTTGATAAGGAAAATACTTTTTTAAGAATATTATTCAGAAGAATTCTATTATTAATTCTCTTTCGACTGATGTCAAAGGTATAATTGTTTTCTTTTTTATTTGTATCAGTTTTTTCATTTTTTATTTTTTTAAAGTTCATTTGCTCTTGATAATCCATCTTAATATTCCTCCCTATATTTATGAGTAATATACTGAGCTAATAAGTTCATACCTAAGGTAAAAATAAATAGTAATAACCCTACTGCATACAAACTATAATAACCAACGGTTCCACTACCAGCATCACCACTGGTAAATTCTACAATATAAGCTGTCATTGTTTGCATAGATTTTGTTAGATCAAAGGTAAAGTTCTTTGAACTACCACTTGCAATGGCAACAATCATTGTTTCACCGATAGCTCTAGAAATGGCAAGTACAAAAGAAGCCATAATGCCAGAAATTGCTGCTGGTACAACTACCTTTAATGTTACTTCTAATCTTGTTGAGCCTAAGCCTAAAGCGCCTTCTCGCATAGCATCTGGTACTGAACTCATAGCATCTTCAGATAAAGAAGCCACTAAAGGGATGATCATAATACCCATAACAATACCCGGGCTAATAACATTCTTTGCACCAAGGCCAGGGATTACTTTTATGAGCAGCGGTGTTACAAATGAGTATGCAAAGAACCCATAAACTATTGTTGGTACACCTGCAAGTAGTTCCATAATTGGTTTTAACACCTTTCTTGCACGATCTGTGGCGAACTCACTTAAATACATTGCAGCCGTTAAACCAATTGGTGCTGCTACAAGCATAGCTATAACCGATGTGATAATCGTACCATTAATCAGTGGTAAAATACCAAAAGCGGGATCTTTACTTAAAGGTGCTAAGTC
>DATFJG010000172.1:0-3613 GCA_035269305.1 Clostridia bacterium | reverse complement strand
CCACAGAACTGCCTAAGGCATCAGCTAATTTTCTTGCTGTTAGATTTTCTATTCCATCAACCTTAGCTAAATCAAATGCCGTATCAATAATTCTTTCCTTTGTATATTTTTGTTTTGGTGGCATATCATCATCCTTTCTTCAATCATTTTCTTTATATAACATGTGTTATCTAACATATATTATATATCGTTTTTTATTTTTGTCAAATTTGATTGCAAAAAAAGAAGCCTCCTCTAGAGGACGACTTCTTCTGTATAAATTTGCTTCAACTCTTTTCATCTTTCTATTCTTTGATCCACTCTATTCCATTAAACTGCCAGGTTTGCTTTTCTACTGTATTGTTACTTGTATCATTAATGCCATCAATGGTTATGGCAGAACCTGTGGTAAAAGCTGTTTCATTTATTCTTATCTCTATTTCATCATAGTTCTGATCATATTCAGGTGCTTTATAGAGTGTATTTTCATCACTAATAAAGATGACAGAACCCGTTGTTATAGATGCTTCATCAATACCTATATCATCAGTTATATTAATATAAGTTGTATCATCATAATTTGATGAAAGATAAACATCATTTATCACTGGTGCTTCTTCATCAATGATTACTTCTGTCATCCCTTCTTTTGTCCAATCACTGCCATCATATACCCATTGATGGGCTTCAATAGTATTGCCCGCATTGTCTTCTATACCTTCTATAACAATCCGATCACCAGCAATGTAAGCATCTTCTGTGATACTCACCTTAATATCATTATATCCTTCATCATATACAGGTGATGATTCAAATATTGTATTCACGTCACTTTCAATTTTTACTGTTGTTTGATTAATAGTCTCTGTATTAATACCGCTTAAATCATCGGCTAGTTGTAAATAGACTGTATAATCCGCACTTTGATCAATACTAAGGATTTCTGGTGCTTTTAGATCTAAAGCTTTGTCTAATTTTTGCCAAGTATCTTCTTCAAAAATCCAAGATTCCGTCGGCATAACATTGCCTGATAAGTCTTTAATACCTTCAAAGGTGACAATATCCCCAGTTATATAATTATCTTCTTCAATACTCACTTTAATGTCCCCATAGCCTGGATCATATTCTGGTGAAGATGAATAGATAGTGTTTGTTTCACTTGATAATAGTACTGTCTTTTGAGTAACAGTTAGTGGATCAATACCACTTTTATCGTCAGAAATCATAAAATAAACGGTATAAGGCTTTTCTGGCAGATCATAAGAAAAATCTGTTATTGTTGGTGATGTTGTATCAACAGAATCATCTTCAACAACATCTACCGTTAAATTAATGATTGTTGACTGCTTATAATTTTTAAGTAGATTATCAAGATAGTTTCCCTCTGACGTATAAACTTCTGTTGTGTCTGTCTTTCTAAACTGAGTGATAAAGAATGGCTCGTTACTTGTTTTTACTGAGTGTTCAATACTATCTTCTGTACTCATAGAAAAATCTAATAGTCTTTTAGTAAACTCATAGTCTCCTTTGAAGATGTCTTCACTAATTTCTAAGGGTTCATCACTTGTCGTACTCAAAGTTTTTTCTGAAGCCGGTGTCACTTCCCCAGTTTCAAAATTGTATTTGTCACCTTTCGTTAAATAATGAAGGGTTAAATCTGTTACATTAAAGATTTCACCATCTAAGTAGTCAGCAGCTGAGGCATCGGCTATAAAAATACCTTGGTGACCGATGACTGTACCAATATTCTCTTGAATAGCTAAGCCTGTGCCTTCGTCTGCACCAATACCTATTGTTTTATTTGTATCTCTCATGGCTACTACTAAGCGTCCAAAGCGTCCCCTTGCATCAAAATGTGTATCATTTAATACTTCATTTGGTACTAACCCAATGCCAGGAATGGTTAAGTTATTATTGTCCACTATTGGAAATAGGTCGCCACTTAATGGTACATCTGCGATAGAATAATCTTCTGTTTGATTAGTTTCCAAAACAACAGAGGGTATGCCATACCCATAAGCATATTCACCCATAACAGCCATACCAGCGCTAGTACCAGATAAAATGCCACCACGATCATATACATAACGAATGGCTTCCATCATTTTTGTATCTGACCCACCATCATTTAATAAAGCTCTTGCATGCTTATTTTGATCTCCACCTTGTAAGAAGACTGCATCACAGGTTTTAATAAGTTCTGAATAATAGATATTATCTGCATAGAAGTATGCATTGTCTATTGCCAGTGGCATGAATACCGGTTCAAAACCAAGATCTTCAAAATTGTCTTCTAAAGAACCATACGTTGGGTCATCGAAATAATAATGGTTATAAACTGTTTCAAAGTTGTCCCTTGAACTACTAAAAATTGCAATCCTTGGTGTTTCCTCTCCTGTACTTTCTCTTATATATTCATAAAAATCTTCACTGTCTGAACTACTAGAAGATGTACTGCCACCTGCAGGTAAAACAATACCTTTACCATCGTTTAAAATTTCTGTTGAAGGTGATGGTATCGGTTTGTTTAAAATCATTTCCTTTGTCCAAGAAACCTCTAGCACACCTTCATCACTAATTGCTACGCCATAAACATAATAATTTTCTAAATCAAAATCATTTCCCAAAATAGTTTTTTGATTAGCTTTAAAAGCTATTTCGCCAGATTTATCATCAGTGAGTATCCCTTTATTTTCATTAGCCCATGTTTCTACAGTCTCTAAAGGTACGTCTTTAACTATGTCTTGAATTTCATAGATTCCTTTTTCTGAGTAGAAAAAGAAATTCTTTTCAATTCTTTCATCATCATAAGAATCAAAAGTAATGCTATAATCATTAATTGTTTCGCCTAACCCATGAAGTAGAATATCCTTTGGGTATGGTAAAATATTGATGACTTCATCAGCTTCTGCTAAACCAAGTATCCCGTCTGATGTATATGTTGCTACATAGAAATGGTTTAAACCTGGTCCAAATTCATTTCCTGTTACAAGATCCTTCTGATTAGCTCTAAAAGTATTACCTAATCCATCTGCCCAACCATAATTTGTCACTTGATAAACTCTTTGATTTTCTCCAGTTTCTGAATACTCTTCAATTGTCTCATGAGATAGATCTTTCATTTCTGACCATACAGTATTAAAATTATGCTTTGAGTAAACTAACAACCACCCTTGAAAATCATCAGGTTGTTCATCAAAATCAGTAGGTGGGTAAAATCCTAACTTATGGTCGCTGATCTGATTGCCTGTTTGAGTGAAAGTTAAATCTACAACAGACTGACCGATTCTTTGAGCTTCAAAGCTTTCCTCTTCTTCTGACACTTCTTTATCTTTTGAAATCTTATTATTTGACGAATGATTATTTGATTTCTTTTTATTAGGCAATTCAATTTTGTGACCACTTGCTACTATTTTTGCTGGTTGAATTTCTGACTGGACGCCTGGTACCTTAACTTTCATAGTATTAATTTTACCATTGCCTTTTAAAGTTATAATGTCATCAACTAAAAGATCTTCAATTATAGTCTCCTCTGATAGTAAAATCTGTCCCATCCCCCCCTTGTTAATCAACATATTCTTTATAGTTGTTTTTCCTTTAGCTAATAATTCAACTGGCGAATTAATATTCAATT
>DATFJG010000171.1:0-16365 GCA_035269305.1 Clostridia bacterium | reverse complement strand
TATTTAAACAATCATTTTTTCAAAACTAATGACCTTTTGACTATTTTAAAATATACTGGTTTAAGAAAGGATCTAATCAAAAATGATTTAGAAAAACTCATTTCAGAAGATCAAGTCATTAAAATAAAAGACGTTTTTTACGCATTAGATTTTTATAAGAAACTAGAGAAAAAAATGTTAGATTTTCTTGAAAAATATCATAAAGAGAATCATTTAGACACTGGTATTAATAAGGAAGAAATTAGATTGAAGATTTTTGAGGGATTAGATAAGAATCATTTCGATTTACTACTTGAAGAATCGTCTAAAGATAAAGTGATAAAAATACAAGGGTCAGAAATTGCTCAGTATAATTTTGAGGTCCAGTATTCTAATGATGAAAAAAATATATATGATAAGATTAATCAATACTATTTAGAAGTTGCTTTTAATCCATTAAAACTTTCAGAAGTAATGGAACAGCTAAACATTTCAAATCAAGAAAGAATAATTTATGCTAATTTAATTAAAGATAAGCAACTTGTTCGTTTATCTGAAGATATTACCCTTCATAGAAAGAATTTAGAAAAAGCAAAGGAAAAAATTGTTAATTATTTAAAAGCGAATGATAAAATTACTCTAGGTGAATTTAGAGACTTAATTGATTCTTCTAGAAAAATTGTTATTCCAATATTAGATTATTTTGATTCAATAAATTTAACGATAAGAGAAGATGATTATAGAAAACTAAAAGGAGAATAAGATGAATGAAAAATTATTGGTTGTTGATGATGAAGAAATACTATTAAAAGGATTAAAGTTCAGTTTGTTACAAGAAGGATATGAGGTAGAAACTGCTGTAGATGGTGCAGAAGCATATGATAAAATTATGGAAAATGATTATGATCTAGTGCTATTAGATATAATGTTACCTAAAATGAATGGTCTTGAAGTCTGTAAGAAAGTAAGAAAAACGTCAATGATACCAATTATTATGTTAACTGCAAAAGGTGATGACTCTTCGAAAGTATTAGGATTAGAATATGGTGCTGATGATTATATGACAAAACCTTTTAATATGTTAGAATTAAAAGCAAGAGTCAATGCTATATTAAGGCGAGTGAGTTTTAATGAGAATGAAGTGAACAACGAGAGTAAATCTAATGAAATAGTTTTTGATAATTTCAAAGTTAATTCTTTAGGAAGAAAAGTATATTTAGATGATGAAAGAATTAATTTAACTGCTAAAGAGTTTGATCTATTAATACTTTTATTATCCAATAGAGGTGAGGTTTTTTCAAGAGAAGAATTATTAGAAGAAATTTGGGGTTATGAATATTTTGGTGATGTTAGAACAGTTGATGTACATGTGAGAAGGTTAAGAGAAAAAATTGAAGAGGAGTCTTCCGAACCAAAATACATTTTAACAAAGTGGGGCGTAGGTTATTACTTCGCCAAATAGGAAAAATTTTCACAGTATACGTTGGAAACTGTTATCAACATATATTACCCTGATTTTTTTAATTCTTCTAATAATTAACATATTTATGTATTCAACTTTTTTAACAAATAATATAAATGATCACAATCAGTTAATAGACGTACAAAGTAACATTATAGCTAATCAGGCTGATTCATTTATTAATGCTATTGATAAAAATCAATACGCAAGTGATTATGTTCATTCACTAATAACAAAGTATAGTATTAATATTGATAGTAGGATACTAATATTAAATACTGAAGGAAATGTTTTGCTAGATACAAGTAATAAAAGTGTTAATGATGATTTATCTTTAATTCCAGAGGTTAAGAGTGCTCTGAATGGTCAAGAAAAAACAGGAAACTACAGGTATAAGCACAGGAGATTATCATATAAGACAACTCCAATTATTAAAGAAAGTAAAATACAAGGCATTGTATTTATTATATCAGATATAGGATATATTTATGCTGATACATCTGAACGAATGCAGGGAATTATTTTTATTTCTTTTATTGCTCTATTAATAACGATTATTGTAAGTATTATATTTTCTAATACGATAAGTTCACCAATTGTAGAACTTAATGACCTTGTTCAATCCGTATCAGGTATTGTTGATAAATCTAACTTTTCTAATGATACATTAGACGAAATTGAGCAGTTAAACTCTTCATTTACGATTCTATCTACTAAGTTTAAGCAAATAGAAAATCGTAGAAAAAAGTTTGTTTCAAATGTATCCCATGAATTGAGAACACCCATTACTTCGATGACAATTTTATCAGAAACCATTATGAGTCAAAATACGTGGGATGAAGCATTGTATAGAGAGTTTATGCAAGATATTAATACAGAGTTGCAACGTTTAAGTCACGTTATTGAAGATTTATTATACTTAGTTGATATAGAAAAAGATGAAGTTAAGTTTAACTATGAACTAACATCTATAAATTTTATGATTAGAGATGTGTTATCAACTTTAAAACCTATAGCAGATCGTAAAGAGTTAATTCTAAATTTTGAAGAATCGGAGAAAGTTCAAACAACAATTGACCGGTCAAAATTTCAACGCGCATTAATTAATTTGATTGGTAATAGCATTAAATATACAGAATCTGGTCAAATTACTATTCGATTATTTATTTTAGAAGAAATGATTAACATAGATATAGAAGATACAGGAGTTGGCATTTCAAAAGAAGACTTACCGTATATATTTGATAGATTTTATAGAGTTGATGAGTCTAGAGCAACAAAAAAAGGATCCACTGGTTTAGGTTTATCAATTGCACAAGAAATTATAGAATTGCATAATGGTACCATTGAAATTGACAGTGAGTTAGATGTGGGTACAAGTGTAAAAATAAAAATTCCCAATAAGAAAGTTTAGGTGAATAATGAAAATATTATATCGTAGTTTATTTTTTCTTTTTATTATCATTATATTTACTTCTTATTATTTCATAAATTTTATTCAGATAGATGAGATGAATGCTAAGTATTACATGGACCCTTCCAATGAAGTCGCGTCTTTTAATACAAACTTATATTTTGTTGGCTCAAAAGGTCTTGTCAGTGAAGAGAGAAAGTTGTATATCCAAGACAAATTTCTAGAAATGTCATTGGTAAGTGAATTAATGAAGGGTGCAAAGGATAGAAGGTTGAAAAGCATATTTGATTATAGTATCGCCCTTGAGAGCTTAGACACAATAGATGATGTCTACTATGTAAACTTAACTATTAATAGAGATGGTTTTAGTATTCTAAATGTTGAAAACTTAGACCTCTATATATGGAGTTTAGTAAATACAATAACAGAAAATAACACGGATAAAAGGGTACAGTTGTTTTTTAATGGGGAAAAATTATTTAAAGAGATGCATGGTTACAACCTAAGTAATCCGCTGCCTAGAATGGATACATTAATCTATCATGAAGAAATTACACCATCAGATGTAGTGATTAATTTTATAAACTATTTAACTGTTGCTCGCTATGATCAAGGGTACAATTTGTTAAGTCAGAATTCAAAAAATGAAATGTCTTATTCGGAGTTTAAGTTATTAGCAGATAATTTAGTTGATGAGATTAATAATTATCAAGAAATATTGTATTTCACGCAAAAATATGATGAGTATTGGAATATTGTAATAAAATATGAGAATGATAGTGAAGTGCTTTATAAAAACTTTAAAGTAATTGAAGAAGATAGTTCGTTTAGGATTATTTTTAAGAAAAATTTTATAACGCAAAAAAAATAGAACCCATCTTAGGGTTCTACTTTTTTTGGCGGGAATATATGAGAATCGAACTCATCTAAGAGGCTCTGAACCCCTCAAGCTGGTTTTGAAGACCAGTGGGCACACCAGCACCCATCTACTCCCAAATGTCAACAATTAAAATTATACCATAGTGTTATTAATTGTCAACCTAAAAAATTAAAACTATATATTTAAAATTTTCAAAATTTTATCTTCCATTTCTGAAATTTTAATGTTGCTTTTGTGAACTACTTTTTTATCTTTTAACCCTTTAATATTCCTAGGAATATCAATTGAAGCGAGTTCAGAAATTTCATTAATTAAATCGAAAGCCTTAGTTGGTTCATGTACACCAATGGCATCTCCAACACTTCTAGGAAACTTAAATGGACTAGCAGTCGATAAAATCAAAGTTTTGTTTTGGTCTTCAGTTTCATTTAGATACTTATTATAAGCATTATAAGCCACAGCCGTATGTGGATCCATTAGATAATCATATGCTTTAAATACATAATCTATCGTTTGTTTAGTCTCTTCTTCTGTTGTGTAATAACCTTTAAAATCTTCCATTCTTTTTTTCATAGATTTGTCAATAGTGTACTCTTTATTAGATTTTAAGTTGTTCATTAATGCAGTTACTTTTTCAGCATTATGATTTGATAAATAAAATAATAGCCTCTCTAAATTACTTGAAATAAGAATGTCCATAGAAGGGGAGATTGTTTTAATAAATTCTCTATTTAAATCGTAGGTGCCTGTATTTATAAAATCCGTTAGAATATTGTTCTCATTACTTGCACAGATGAAATTATTGATAGGTAAGCCAAGTTCTTTCGCGTATTTTCCAGCTAGAATATTCCCGAAATTACCAGTCGGTACGACAAAGTTAACTTTTTCACCAAAAACAATTTCTTCTCTTTTAATCAGTTCAAAATATGAAGAAACATAATATACTATCTGAGGTAATAATCTGCCGATATTAATAGAATTAGCCGAAGAGAAACTACACTTATTCTCATTTAACCTTTGATTAAATGACTGATCATTAAATAATTCTTTTACGGCACTTTGTGCATCATCAAAATTTCCTTCAATGCCAAAAACATGTACATTGTTTCCTTCTTGAGTTAACATTTGCTTTTTTTGGATAGGACTAACCCCATCTTTAGGATAAAACACTATTATTTCAATGCCTTCAATGCTAGCAAAGCCTTCTAGTGCTGCTTTTCCTGTATCCCCTGAAGTAGCTGTCAGTATTACTGTTTTATTTTTTTCATTCATAATCTTTTTTGAATATTGTAACAGATTAGGTAATATTGATAAAGCCATGTCCTTAAAAGCCAGTGTAGGGCCATGAAACAATTCAACTATAAACCGGTCATTAATTGCCTTTATTGGTACAATCGCTTCATCATCAAATTTATTACTATAAGACTTTTGAATAATCTGTTTTAATTCATTTTCTGGAATAGAATCTAAAAAAACCTTTAAAATTTCAAAAGCATATTCTTCATATGACATACTCATAAATTTTTCCCTAGAAAAATCAATGGTTTTAAATGACTGTGGAACAAAGAGTCCTTTATCTTTAGAAATTCCTTTTAGGATGGCCTCTGGATATGATACTTCATTATTGCTATTTCTTGTGCTAACCAATGTATTCATTCTTATAACTCCAATCTGTATTCCTATGACAAACACTTGTATTTTAAAATTATAACATAAATAATCTTAATTTCAAAAATAATTTATTTAAAAATTAAGATTTAAATGATACAATCATATAAGATGAACATGTAGCTATTGATTATAGAAAGGATCAAATGAAAAAGAAGAAGTATATCATAATCTTTCTTTTACTAGTTATTATAATTGTAAGTCTTTTTAGTATATATAAGTTTGTTATCAACAATAATCAATTGAATGATGAATTAGTTAATGATAATCCGTCAAGTAAAAAAGATGAAACAGAGCCAAAAGCATTAGAAGAAAAAATTTCAGTTAGAGTAATAAGTGATTATAATCAATTATTAGCACTTAGTCCGAGTGAGTCTGAAGTATTAAATTTTATATATTTAAGAGCTAGTAGTATAAATGATATTACATTAAATGAACTACTGATAAAATTTATAAACTTTCAGTATGAAAAACTAAGTGTTCATGATCAGATGATACAAAACGAAAATATACAAAATGAATTAGTGAAAAAATTCGGTAAAATAATTACTGAGAGCAATTTGCGTCAATTAAATGATTTAGCTCTTAAAAATAAGTTGATGACACTTTATAGTGGTGGCTACTCATTAGAATTCAATAATGGAAAATATCATATTAGTATTAATCACAATTTTTTCTCACAGTATGAACATCGTTTGAATCAAGAATTAAAAGATTTTCGAATTATAAATATTAATTTATATAATCCCAATGAGAGTATAAATATTCAATGGGAATATATAAGACAAAATATATCCTTAACAGAAAGTTTTTTAAATAAATATCCTGATTCGAAACTATATCCAAAAATCTACAGTTACTATATTAGTAACATTGATTATATACTATACGGAACGGACTATATTGATATTTTTAAAGAAGACGGTGAGTTAAGAAAAGATGTTAAAGAAACCTATAAGAATATAATGCTTAATAATTCAGAATATCATTTTAAAGAAACTTTTTCTACTTATTACAATGAGCTTATAAATAATAGTTTTATGATGAATGATTCTATTGAAAAATTTAGACAAGAATTATTTCAGTTAAATGTAGAAAAATACCAAAAACAATAATGACGTTATAATAATTATTAAAAGTTCAAAATAAGTATATATGATGATTAATGTTAATACATTTAATCATCTTTTTTTTTAAAAAAAAAGAGCATATTTATAAAATATACTCCTTCGTTTTACTTAAATTTTGATTCTGTACCATTTAGTAATCTTACAATGTTACCTCGGTGTCGATAGATAACAAAAAGACCAAGAATAACTGACAATATAATAAAATTTCGTTCCATTTTAAAGAAATAACTTATGATTGGAAATAATATTGCTGCACTAATTGAAGCTAATGATACGATACGCGTAGTAAATATTATTCCAAATTCTATTACCATAAGAATTAATGCCATTAAAGGATTAACAGCAACTACAATACCAGCAGTTGTTGCAACACCTTTACCACCTTTAAATCCTAATGTAATGGGATAACAGTGTCCTATAACTGCAAAAAGTCCAGTTAAAAGTCCACCATTTAGATTAGTGAGTCTCATACCAATATATACAGCAATAAACCCCTTTAAAAAATCACCTATAAATGCTAGTAAACCACTTTTAAGTCCTAAAACTCTAAAAGCATTAGTTGCCCCTGCGTTACCGCTACCATGATTACGGATATCAATTTTACCTATGTACTTACTTACTATAAAAGCAAAAGGTATTGATCCTAATAAATAACCAATTAAAATTAAAATAAAATTAAGTTTCATAAACTCTCCTTTCAATATTATTATAACAGAAAGTTATTCAATTTTACACTGTTTCATCAAAGAAATCTTAAAAAAGATGATAATTATAAAATGCTTAAGTTTTGTAATAATATTATTAATATTCTTTTTATACCCTCATAATTATGATAAAATATAGTATCAAGGGGGTCATATGGAAAAAATAATTATTAAAAGCTTAGACCAACATAAAATTAATATTTATCTTTGGCGATGTAAGAGTCCAAAAGGTATTATCCATATTTTTCATGGCATGAGAGAGTATGGATTGAGATACCAAGAGTTTGCTAGATATTTAGTGAGTAATAATTACCATGTTGTTGTTCACGACCATAGGGGTCATGGAAAAAGTATGGTAGAAGAAAAAACTGGATTTTTCTCAAAAAAAGACGGTTGGGATAAATTAGTCTATGACGTTAAAATAATAAACGATTATATAAAGAAATTGTTTCCAAAATTAGATATTTTTTTTCTGGGCCATTCTATGGGTTCTTTTGTTTTAAGAGATGCTATTCATTCCCTAGAAGATAAAATCAAAGTTAGTGGTGCTATTATTTCTGGTACAGGCAATCCAAGTAAATTTTTAGTGGATTTTGGTGCATTTATAACAAGAGTATTGCTAGTTTTCTATGATCCAAATAAACCAACGAAACTATTAGAGACTATTAGTTTTTTTGGCTATGAGAAACATTTCAAAAATGAAAACAATAAGAGCTGGTTAACAAGAGATATTAAAAAATTAAATGAGTTTAAGAAATATAAATTTGCTTTTAAAGAAATGCCATTAATATTTTATAAAGATTTATACCATGGTATTAGTCGAATCATTAGAAATGAATTTTTTAATGTGAATATTCCTTTATTAATTATCTCAGGGAAAGAAGACCCAGTAGGTAATTATTCTAAAGATATTGAAAAAGTTGTGGTTAAATACTCTAAAAATACAAAAGTTGATTATCATATATATGATGATATGCGTCATGAAGTATTGAATGAAATTGGGAGAGAGATAGTTTATAAAGATGTTATTGATTGGTTAGATCAAAAGAGGTGATATTATGAGTTGTCTATACAATATAGGAATTGATGTTGGTTCTACGACAATTAAAATAGTAATTTTAGATGATAAAAATGAAATAAAATTTTCAAGTTACAAACGTCATAACTCTGATATAAAGAAAACATTTATTGATATGATGGAAGAAATAAAAAATATAATTATTAATAAAGATATTAAAATAAAAGTATCAGGATCTGGTGGTTTGCTAATTTCTGATTATTTTGGTATTGAGTTCATTCAGGAAGTGATTGCTTCAACTAAAGCTATAAAAAAACTTATACCTTATACAGATGTTGCAGTAGAACTTGGTGGTGAGGATGCTAAAATAACTTATTTTGAAACCACCCTTGACCAACGGATGAACGGTGCATGTGCCGGTGGTACTGGTGCTTTTATTGATCAAATGGCTATTTTATTGAATACAGATGCGGCAGGACTAAATGCATTAGCTAAGAATTATGAAACAATTTATCCCATCGCTTCAAGGTGTGGTGTCTTTGCTAAAACAGATGTACAACCCTTAATCAATGAAGGGGTTCCTAAAGAAGATATTGCTGCCTCAATTTTTCAAGCAGTTGTAAATCAAACAATTAGTGGCTTATCAGCAGGGAAAAAAATAAAAGGTAATGTTGCTTTTCTAGGCGGTCCTTTGACATATCTATCTGAATTAAGAAATGCATTTGCCACGACTTTAGGTTTAAAAGATAATGAAATAATATTTCCAGAAAATTCTAGATTATATGTTGCTATTGGTACAGCTTTAAGTGCGAGAAAATCTGAAAGTGTACGATCTGATGATATTTATCAGGCTTTTGATGAGTTTAAGAAAGCACCTAATAATTTTGTCAATAATCTTCAGCCGCTTTTTAAAAATGAGGTATCTTATGAATTGTTTAAAGAAAGACATAATCGAAATAAGATCAAAAGAATACCTATAAATGAAGCGAAAGGAGATTTATATCTGGGTATTGATGCAGGTTCAACAACTTCTAAAATTGCTGTAATTGATTCAGATGGCGTTTTAGTGGATTCTTTTTATGAAAATAATAACGGGCAACCATTAGAAACTATTAGAAAAGCACTAATAGATATTTTTGAATCCCTACCGAAAGAAGCTCGAATTCGTTGTTCAGGGGTGACAGGTTATGGAGAAGAATTGATTAAAAATGCTTTCAAAATTGATTTTGGTGAAATTGAAACCATTGCTCATTACAAAGCTGGAGTTATGTTTGAAGAAAACGTAGATTTCATACTTGATATTGGTGGTCAAGATATGAAAAGTTTAAAAATAAATGACGGGATAATAGAGAGCATTATGTTAAATGAAGCTTGTTCAAGTGGATGCGGTTCTTTTATTGAAACATTTTCTAATTCACTTAATATTGATATTGAAGATTTTGTTAAAAAATCTCTATTTTCACAAACACCTGTTGATCTAGGCACAAGGTGTACAGTATTTATGAACTCAAAAGTTAAACAGTCTCAAAAAGAAGGCGCTTCTGTGGGAGATATCGCTGCAGGCATATCATACTCTGTTATAAAGAATGCATTATTTAAAGTCATTCGTTTAAAAGACACATCTGATTTAGGGGAAAATATTGTTGTACAAGGTGGTACTTTCTATAATGATGCTGTATTAAGGGCCTTAGAGATAATTTTAGATAAAGAAGTGGTACGCCCAGATATTTCTGGCTTGATGGGTGCTTTAGGTTCAGCCATTATTGCAAAAGAAAGAGCTTATACTGATTATAAGACTCAAATGTTAGACCAAGGTGCTTTAGAGAATTTTACAATTAGTAAAATTAATACGCGTTGTAAACTCTGTGGAAATCAATGTCTGTTAACAGTGAATAAGTTTAATGATAAGAGAAAATTTATCACTGGTAACCGTTGTGAAAGAGGTTCGGGTAATGTAACCGATAGTAAAGAAGTATTTAATATGTTTAACTATAAATATGATAAACTATTTGATAGACCATCTTTAGACATAGAAAATGCTGAAAATGGAACCATTGGTATGCCTAGAGTACTAAATATGTATGAAAATTATCCCTTTTGGCATGAGTTTTTTACAAGTTTGAGCTATAGAGTGGTTCTATCATCTAGATCTAATGGTGAAATATTTCAAAAAGGTATTAGTTCAATACCTTCTGAATCTGTTTGTTATCCAGCTAAACTTGTACATGGTCATATTGAAGATTTACTTGAAGACGGTGTTAAAAAGATTTTTTATCCTTCAATACCTTTTGCTATAAAGGAAGATGAAGGAGCTGACAATCACTTTAATTGTCCCGTCGTTACTTCTTATCCTGAGACTATTAAAGCAAATTTAGAAAACTTAAAAAATCCAGATATAGAATATATAACAAATTTTTACCCGATCTATGATCAAAAGAAAATGTTTAAGAAAGTTTTAGAAATATTTTTACCAATGGGCCATAATAAATCTGAACTAAAGAAAGCCCTCAACAATGCTTATATAACGCAATACAAGTTTAAGGAAGATATTCAGAAAAAAGGTGAAGAAATAATTGACTATCTTGAAAGTAGTAATGAAAAGGGTGTCGTATTAGCTGGCAGACCATACCACATCGACCCAGAAATAAATCATGGCATAGCAGATGTTATTGAAAATTACGACGTTCCTGTTCTTACTGAAGATTCTATTTCTCATTTAAGTAAAGTCGATAGGCCAATAAGAATTGTTGATCAATGGTCATATCATACTCGTTTATATAATGCTGCGAAGTATATCTCAACAACCAATACTCTTGAAATGATTCAATTAAGTTCTTTTGGTTGTGGTCTAGATGCCGTTACTACAGATCAAGTTCAGGAAATACTTGAAAGAAATAACAAAATATATACTAACATTAAGATTGATGAAATAAATAATCTGGGTGCTGCGCGTATAAGAATTCGCTCTCTTTTAGCAGTTATGAATAAGCGAACATTTGAGATCAATGAGGAAGTATTATCTAACCCCGTTGAGTTTACAGAAAAAATGAAAAGAAAGTATACTATACTAGCGCCGCAAATGGCGCCAGTACATTTTGAGTTTTTAGAGAAATCCTTTGAATCTGAAGGTTACAACTTAAAAGTTTTAGAGAATGTTAGCGAAAATACAGTAACTGAAGGATTAAAGTATGTTCATAATGATGCTTGTTATCCTACGGTTATTGTCGTTGGTCAAATAATGGAAGCATTAAACTCAGGAGAATATAATGTTGATCAAACGGCAGTAATTATCTCTCAAACCGGTGGCGGTTGCCGTGCGACAAATTATATTGCCTTTATAAGAAAAGCGCTTAAAGATGCAAATCTATCTCATATTCCAGTAATTTCGTTAAATGCTGGTGGTCTCGAATCAAACGCAGGCTTTAAATTAAATCCTGCTTTGCTAAAGAAACTAACGATGTCATTAATATATGGGGATTTACTTTCAAGGGTTGTACTTAAAACAAGACCCTATGAGCGTATAGCTGGCTCTGTAAACGCATTATATGATCACTGGCGCTCAATTACTCTTCAGTCTATTGTTAAAGGTAAGCTAAGTGAGTTCAAAAATAATATTCATTCTATTGTAAAAGCCTTTGATGAAATACCCTTAGAAGATATTAAGAAACCTAAGGTTGGAATTGTTGGAGAAATACTCGTTAAGTTCCATCCAGGTGCTAATAATGATATTGTTGGCTTTCTTGAATCAGAAGGTGCAGAAGTTGTTGTACCAGACTTAACAGATTTTATGTTGTACAGCAGTTATAATCCTGTTATTAGAAATGAGTTACTCTATGAATCAAAAATGAAGAGTATCTTGGGTAAAATAGCGATTCAATACTTTGAGTATTTTAGAAAAGATATGAAAAAAGCACTCGAGAACTCAAAGCGTTTCAATCCGCCAGAAGCAATAGAAAAGTTGGCAGAAAAGGCTTCTGATATTTTATCTCTTGGACACCAAACAGGAGAAGGTTGGTTTTTAACTTCAGAGATGATTGAATTAATAGAGAATGATGTACCGAATATTGCTTGCATCCAACCATTTGCTTGTTTACCAAATCATATAACCGGTAAAGCCATGATTAAAAAAATACGGGAGAAATTTCCAAATTCAAATATTACCGCAATAGATTATGATCCTGGTTCAAGTGAAACGAATCAAATTAATCGTTTAAAACTAATGCTTTCAACTGCTAAATCGAAACTTGAGTAATATAATAGTCTAAGTTACTTGACATGTGTCACTAAAAAATATAAAATTATAAATAGAAATACTTATATAATTAGGTATTTTAATCGGAAAATGGAGGTGAAAAAATGAATACTTTTATTATTCCGGCGATTATTATATTAATTCCTTTAGCATTTGGAATTGGATATTTTTTCCGTAAAAAAACTGCAGAGAAGTTAATTCTTAGTGCAGAAGTTAAATCTAAAGAAATAATTTTAGAGGCAAAAAAGAAAGCTGATACAATTGCCAAAGAGATTGTTGTGAATGCAAAAGAAGAGGTTCATAAATTACGTGGTGAATTAGATACTGAGGCAAAAGAACGACGGCAAGAAATTAAACGCATAGAGGAAAGAAATTTAAGTAAGGAAGAAAATTTAGAGATTAAAAGTAATGCATTAGATTCTAAAGAGCAAAAGTTAGAACAAAAATCTAAAGAATTAAGTGCAAGACAATCTAGTTTAGATAAAAAAGAAAATGAAATATCTAAATTACACTCTAAGCAATTAGAAGAGTTAGAAAGAATTTCTGAATTAACAACTGAAGAAGCGAAACAACAAATTCTTTTTGAAGTCGAAAAGGAAGTTGAGCATGAAAAAATTTCTATGATTAAGCGTTTAACTCACGAAGCTGAAGAAGAAGCAGATAAGAATGCACAAAAGATAATATCTTATGCTATTCAAAAATGTTCTGCTGACTTTGTTTCTGAGAATACTGTATCTGTAATAGATTTACCTAATGATGAAATGAAAGGTCGTATAATTGGTAGAGAAGGAAGAAACATTAGAGCTATTGAACGTTTAACAGGTGTTGATTTAATTATTGACGATACACCAGAAGCTGTTATATTATCTTCTTTTGATCCAATCAGACGAGAAATTGCAAGAATTACTTTAGAAAAACTGATTATTGACGGAAGAATACATCCAGCAAGAATTGAAGAGATGTATAATAAAGCCACTGAAGAGTTTAATAAAAAAATTAAGGAAGTTGGAGAAAATGCGACTTTTGAAGCAAATATCCATAATTTACATCCAAAACTAGTGAGATTATTAGGACGTTTAAAGTTCAGAACAAGTTTTGGTCAAAATGTATTAAAGCATACTTTAGAAGTTTCTTATTTAGCAGGATTAATGGCTGCTGAGCTAGGAGCTAATGTACGTGTTGCCAAGAGAGCAGGTTTACTTCATGATATAGGTAAGGCTGTCGACCATGAAATGGAAGGTACACATATTGAAATAGGTATGAAATTATTAAAGAAATATAATGAAAGTGAAGAAGTTATCCATGCAATGTGTACGCATCATGGTGACTATGAAGCCGAAACTGTTGAAGCTGTTTTAGTAACTGCAGCAGATGCATTATCAGCTGCTAGACCTGGTGCTAGAAGAGAGACTTTAGATAATTATATTCAAAGATTAGAAAATCTTGAAGATATTGCTAATAGTTTTGAAAAGGTTGAATCTTCATATGCTATACAAGCTGGTCGAGAGATTAGAGTATTAGTAAGACCTGAAAGTACATCTAATGATGACATGACTTTAATTTGTAGAGATATGAAAAAGCGAATTGAAGATGAATTAGATTATCCAGGTCAAATTAAAATAACTGTAATCAAAGAGTCAAGATCAACTGCATACGCAAAATAATTATTAAAAGTGCTTATTTAAGCACTTTTTTTAATTACTTTGTTATATATTATATTATTTGGGTATATAAGAATTAATGACGCACAAGTATATATAATATTGGAGGAGGTTTTTTATGAGTGTATTAAAAGTATCATCTAATTCTAGTCCAAACTCTGTAGCAGGTGCTATTGCAGGGGTAATAAGAGAACACGGAAAAGCAGAAATTCAAGCAATTGGCGCTGGTGCAATCAATCAAACCGTTAAAGCTATTGCCATTGCAAGAGGGTTTGTATCACCTTCTGGTATTGACTTGATTACAATTCCGGCATTTACTGATATTTTAATTGATGGCGAAGAAAGAACGGCTATTAAATTTATAGTAGAACCGAGAAGACCAAAATAAAACTTAATAATTTATATAGATACAGATAGCTCAAAATTATTTTGAGCTAATTTTTTGTTTAAAATAATTAATTTTTAAAAATAAAGTAATTTTATTTTCTTGTTGCAAAACATTCTACCTTTACATATAATAATAACGAACTATTTTTTAATAATTTCAATTAATATTCGTTAGGAGATGAATTATGATTAACAAATATCAAAATCCATTAGCAGAAAGGTACTCAAGTGAAGAAATGCAATACCTTTTTTCACCACAAAAAAAATTCTCTACGTGGAGAAAAATTTGGGTGGCATTAGCCGAGGCCGAAATGGAATTAGGCATTAATATTAATAAAGAACAAGTTGAAGCATTAAGAGAAAAAATTGAAGATATTGATTTTGATTTAGCTAAAAAATATGAAAAAAAATTAAGACATGATGTAATGGCTCATATTCATACTTATGGTGATCAAGTTCCTGAAGCAAAAGGCATTATACATTTAGGGGCAACAAGTGCTTTTGTAGGTGATAATACTGATATTATTAAGATGAAAGAAGGGTTGATTATCACACGAAATAAGTTAGTCAATCTTTTATCTAAACTTAGTAAGTTTGCAGATGAGTATAAGAGCTTACCAACACTAGGTTTTACTCATTTTCAACCGGCACAACCTTTAACTGTTGGCAAAAGAGCTACCTTATGGATGCATGACTTATTGATTGATTTTTACGAAATAGAACATGTTATAAAAAGTCTAAAACTAAGAGGCGTTAAAGGTACGACTGGAACTCAAGCTTCTTTTTTAGAGTTGTTTAATGGAGACCATGAAAAAGTAAAATCATTAGATAAAAAGGTTTGTTCTAAACTAGGTTTTGACCAATCATTACCTGTATCTGGTCAAACTTACTCAAGAAAAATAGACACTTTAGTAGTAAATGCATTATCTAATATTGGGCAATCCCTCCATAAAATAACGAATGATTTAAGACTTTTACAAAACCTAAAAGAGGTGGAAGAGCCGTTTGCTAAAAATCAAATTGGTTCATCAGCAATGGCTTATAAAAGAAACCCGATGAGATCTGAACGCATTGCTTCATTATCTAGACATTTAATTGCATTGTCATTAAATCCTCAGATGACTCAAGCAACTCAGTGGTTTGAAAGATCATTAGATGATTCAGCTAATAGGAGAATTACTATAGCTGAAGGTTTTTTAACAGCTGATGCAATTTTAGATATTGCTAATAATGTGACATCTAATTTAGTTGTTTATGAAAAAGTTATTACAGCAAGATTAATGTCTGAATTACCTTTTATGGCTACTGAGAATATTCTTATGGAAGCTGTTAATAAAGGTGGCGACCGTCAAGAACTTCATGAACGTATTCGATTACATTCTATGGAAGCAGGTAAACAGGTAAAAGTTCATGGTTTAGAAAATGATTTACTTGAAAGAATTTCTAAAGATGAGGCTTTTAACTTATCTGATAAAGAAATCAATGAACTATTAGATCCATCTTTATACATTGGTAGATCTGTTCAGCAGGTTAAAGAGTTTTTATCTGAAGAAATCACTCCTATACTTGAAAAATATAAAGATTATATTGGAACTGAAGTCAAACTTAAAGTATAAATGCTAAAAAATCATTGACAAAGTATAGATATTAATATATTGTAATAATCAAATTAAATAAACTTATCAAGAGTGGTGGAGGGACTGGCCCTGTGAAACCCAGCAACAGCTATTTATATAGTAATGTGCTAAATCCTGCAGTTAACTGAAAGATAAGGGAAGGAATTATTAGGTATAATAAGTCATTTCTTTAT
>DATFJG010000170.1:0-18709 GCA_035269305.1 Clostridia bacterium | reverse complement strand
TATATCCTGGGACTGCCATATCGTCCCTTATGTTGCCAGTATATTTCGGCTATTTTAAGCTTTAATTTTTCATTTTCAAGCTGCCTTTGACTGGGTTTTCTATTTAACCAGCCATAATATCCTGACCGGGAGACTTCAAGTGCCTGGCACATCTTTATCACAGGAAATTCATCACTGTGGTCCCGGATAAAACCGTATATCATTTCGGTTTTTTCGAAAAGATGGCCACTGACTCTCCCCCTATTTGCCGGACACTGAGTTAAGGTATATAATATATAATCAGGAGGTGCCCGAAATGGAGAAGATCCTTTTTATTATAAAACATCATATCATAACTTTTACTTTGAAATTATTTTTTTGAACCCAAATATGATTTACTAATTTTAAAAAAGTTTTAAACCTTAGTTAGGAATTCTAATTAAGGTTTATTTTCTGTGTTAAACAAATAAAAAAATATTTTTAAAATATTCAATTAATTTGAAGGAATTCTTAAATCTATCTATAATATATATATTGTAACCGGTTTCGATTTTATTTTAGACTTTTTATTTTAATTTACATAGGAGAGATTTATATGACCACTATTAAAGACATCGCCCAAATTGCTAATGTATCTACTACTACAGTATCCAGAGTAATAAATAACTATCCTGATGTTAGTGATAAAACAAGAAAAAAAATTAAAAAAATTATACAAGAAAAAAATTATAGACCAAATTCTGTTGCAAGAAGTTTATCAACAAATAAATCTAATTCCATTGGAATATTTTTTACTGATCATTTTAACAGTGGTTTGCATCACCCTTTTTTCCGCGAAGTAATTTATGGAATGGAAAAATCTCTTGGAAATAAAGGCTATGACATTGTGTATTTTACAAACAGACACTGGGGTGAAAAGTTTAGTTATGTAGAAAAATGTAAAGACCGCAATGTAGATGGAGTTGCACTTATGGGAGTTTTAAAAAATGATCCAAATATAAAGAAACTACTAAATTCAAATATCCCTTCAGTTTTTGTTGATGTTGATATATCTGGTAATTATTCATCTTATGTCATATCAGATAATATAGAGGGTTCTAAAAAAGCAATTAATTACCTTTATGACCTTGGGCATAGAAAAATAGGAATGCTAATGGGAATTGATACAAGCAAAACTAGTCAGGATAGATTAAAAGGATATAAGCAAGCCTTAACAGAATTAAATTTATCTTTTAACAAAGATTGGGTTTTTGATGGAAAATATTCAGAAGAGGGTGGCTATAAAGCTATAAAAAATATGTTAAAGTTGAGGTCATATCCAACCGCGATCTTTTGTCAAAGTGATGGAATGGCTATTGGAGCAATGAAAGCTATAGAAGATTCAAGTTTAAAAATTACAGATGATTTTTCAATTATTGGTTTTGATGATATTGAGGCAAGTAGATATGTTAAACCTCCATTAACAACTATAGCTCAGAATAAAGAGAAGATGGGTAGTTCTGTTTCAAAACTTCTTATCAAAATGATAGAAGAAAAAAAACAAAATGTTGATCCAATAAAACTACCAGTTAAATTAATCAAAAGAGAATCTTGTTCTAAAATCTAAAATTCATATCTTTATAAAAAGAGAATATAATAATATTAATAACAAATGAAAATATATTTTTTAATGATATTCGTAACCGGTTACATTATTTCGAACTTTTTTACACCTAACAGGGAGGTGAAAGTATAAACCTATAATTAATGTGTTTGAATTACTTTTGAATAGTTACAAAAAAAATAAGGAGGAAAAAAATGAAAAAATTAATTACTATTACCGTAGTAACTTTATTAATCGTTTCTTTATTTAGTTTTGCAATTGCTGCAAAAACTAAAATTAAAGTGGCTTGTTTCCCAGATCAGGATTCTGGATTTGAAGCAATACTGGATGATTTCTATGCTGAATACCCTGATATAGAAGTCGAATTAGTAGTAAACGGTTTTGATGACCATCATAATGCTTTACTTACACAGATTGCTGCAGGTGGAAATGTTCCAGATGCAACTACCATTGAAATTGGTTATATAGCTAATTTTGTTGCAAAAGGAGGTTTTGTTAACCTTTTAGAAGAACCATATAATGCAGAACAATTCAAAGAAAACATAGTTGAATACAAATGGTCTCAAGGAACTACTGATGATGATAGATTGATTGCTTTTCCTACTGATATAGCACCCGGAACTATTTATTATAGAAGAGATATCTTATCAGAACTAGGTTTTGATATTGATGATATGAAAACTATAGATGATTGGATTGCTGCTGGATCTAAATTTGCTGAAGATTTAGATGGAGACGGAGTTAATGATCGTTGGTTATTGGCTGACGCTGCCGACATATTTTTTATGATTGCAAAGAGTGGAGATGAACTATATTTTGATGAAGATGGTGACTGTATAGTAGATTCACCAAGATTTATTAAGGCATTTAAAGCTGCCAAAATAGTTCGTGATAAAGGTCTAGATGCAAAAATTGGTGCCTGGACTAATGAATGGTATTCTACATTTAAAGATGGTACCGTTATAATGCAACCTTCTGGTGCCTGGTTGGGTGGCCACATTAGAAACTGGATTGCACCAGATACTTCTGGAAAATGGGGTGTAGCTAATTTACCTGATGATATGTATGTAAACTGGGGAGGATCATTTTTAGCTATTCCTGAAGATGCAAAAAACAAAGAAGAAGCTTGGAAATTCATTAAATTTGCAGCTACAAGAAAAGATACTCAGATTGCTCAATTTAAAGCTTCAAATATCTTCCCTTCCTGGAAACCTGCATTTGAAGATCCTATCTTTGATCAAGAAATGGAATTTTTTGCTGGTCAAAAGGCACGTCTACTTTGGTTAGAAACTGCCAAACAGATTCCTACTGTTGTAACAAATAAACATGATGTTATCGCAGAAGAAATAGTATCTGCAGCTTTAACAGATGTATTAAATAAAGATGTAGATATAATAAAAGCTCTAAAAGATGCTAAACAGCAGATTGAAAGAAGGGCAAGAAGATAAACTATTATAATGTATACTAAATAGGGGTGGTTATCCCACCCCTATTTTTACAAAGGAGGTTTAATAATAATGAGAATAAGTAAAAAATTAGCACCATATATATTTATATCTCCTTTTTTTATTCTGTTTTTTATATTTGGTGCCTTTCCAATCTTATACTCGTTTTTCTTGAGTTTTCAGATATGGGATGGTATAGGACCACAAGAATTCGTTGGTATTGAAAATTATATATTTGTTTTAACAGATCCCTGGTTTTGGCAGTCAATTTGGAATAGTATAGTAATATTTGTATTAACTACTATTCCCCAACATGTTATTGCATTATTTTTAGCTTTTGTTTTAAATTCTAAAATGGTAAAATTTAAAGATCTTTTTAGATCTTCATATTTTTTACCTTACATAACTTCTGCAGTTGCTGTTGCGATGATTTTTAGTATGCTTTATGGAGAACATTTTGGAATTTTAAATACCATATTAAAACACTTGGACAATTTACCTTTAATAGGAACACTTTTTGATTTTATAAATATAAATCCACCTATAAGGTGGTTGGGGGAAGAAGCCTGGATCAAGCCTTCAATTGCATTAATGGTTACCTGGCAGTTTACAGGTTGGAACATGATTATTTATTATGCAGGATTACAAAATATTCCTGAAAATTTATATGAAGCAGCTGAAGTAGATGGAGCAAATATGAAACAAGTATTTTTCAAAATTACTTTACCAATGTTAAGACCTGTAATATTTTTTGGAGTTACACTCTCAATTATAGGTAACTTGCAGTTATTTCAGCAACCATATATTTTGACCGGTGGAACTGGTGGTGTTGGGAGAGCAGGACTTACTACTGCATTATATCTATATCGCACTGGTTTTAATTGGAATATGTTCGGAGTAGGTAGTGCAATGGCATATATACTTTGTTTATTTATTATTGCGTTATCATTAATTAATAGAAAAATATTCCAGGAACGTTAGGGGGTACAATATGAGTAGAGAAAATAACAAGCAAAACAATCTTCCTGATTATAAAAAATTAAAAAAAATAACAAATAAAACAATACTATATCTGATATTAATTGCAGGGGTAGTAATAACATTTTTTCCATTCTATTATATGATGGTATTAGCTACAAGATGTAGATCTGAAATTTTCTGTTATCCACCACCTTTATGGTTTGGAAATTCAGCTATTATTAATCTAAATATATTGTTAGACAAACTACCATTTTTTAAAAACATATTAAACTCTATAATTGTTTCTACATTAGCTACTTTATTAGTACTGTTTTTCTGTTCATTAGGTGGCTATGGGTTTGCTAAGTATAGCTTTAAAAATAAAGAAAAATTGTTTTTCCTTATGCTAGCCAGTATGATGATTCCACCCCTATTATCCATTATTCCATGGTTTATTATGATGCGGGTTTTTGGATGGATCAATAGTTTTAAACCATTAATTATACCTGGAGCTGCTAATGCATTTGGAATTTTTCTTATGAGACAATTCATGGAAAAAATTCCGAATGAAATTATAGATGCAGCACGAATAGATGGAGCAGGTGAATTTGAGATATATTATAAAATTGCAGTTCCATTGAGTAAACCTGGGCTTGCTACATTAAGTATTCTTACTTTTTTATCATCGTGGAATAATTTTATGGGTCCATTATTAATACTACAAGATAAAACAATGTATACAATCCCTGTTGCTTTATCTAAATTAAATGGTAATTTTGAAACACCGTGGGGAGCAACAATGATGGGAACAGCTTTAGGAGTATTACCAATTGTAATAGTCTTTATTATGGCTTCTAAACGTTTTATCTCAGGATTAACTAGAGGAGCAACCAAGGGATAAATGTTATAAACTGATTTAAAATAAATGGAGGTACAAGATGGAAAAATATAAATTTCCACAAGATTTTAGATGGGGAACAGCAACTTCTTCTTACCAAATAGAAGGCGCTTATAATCAAGATGGAAAGGGTCTGTCAATCTGGGATACTTTCACGCACTCAGAAGGTAATATATACAATAATGATACTGGTGATCAAGCCTGTGATCATTATAATAGATATAAAGAAGATGTAAAACTAATGGAAAAAATGGGAATCAATTCTTATAGATTTTCAATATCCTGGCCAAGAGTATTACCAAACGGAAGAGGTGAAGTTAATAAAAAAGGATTAAAATTTTATAAAAATTTAGTAGATGAACTTTTAAAGGCAAATATAGAACCAGTAGTAACTTTTTATCATTGGGATTTACCTCAAAAATTGCAAGATGAAGGTGGATGGGGTAATCGCGATATCGTAAAATATTTTGTAAACTATGCAGAATTAATATTTGATGAGTTAGGTGATAAGGTCAAGACATGGATTACTATTAATGAGCCCTTTGTAGTCGCTTTTCACGGAAATTCTAGAGGTGACCATGCTCCAGGGATAAAAAACCATAAAGTTGCATTACAGGTAGCACATAATCTCTTGGTTTCTCATGGAGAGGTTGTAAAAAAGTTTAGAAATAAAAATTTAGATGGCGATATTGGCATATCATTAAATTTGACTCCAACTTATTCATTCACTGACAAAAAAGAAGATGTTCAGGCTGCAAAATTATTAGATGAATATATAAATGGATGGTTTTTAGATCCTATTTTTAAAGGTAAATATCCAGATAAATTATCAAATATATATTTAAAAAAATATGGTAAAATTAATAAAAAGAAAAATGATTTAGAACTTATAAATCAAGATATTGATTTTTTAGGAATTAATTATTATTCAAGAGCATTGGTTAAATACAACCCTGAATTAAAATTTTACGGAATTGAAACTGTCAAAAGAAAAGAAAATGATTATACAGAAATGGATTGGGAGATATATCCTGATGGTTTATATGATTTACTAATAAACATCAATCATAATTATACTGACATCCCTATATTTATTACCGAAAATGGGGCAGCTTTTGATGATAAGATTATTAACAAAAAAATTAATGATAGTAAAAGAATCAAATATTTATATAGTCATTTTAAAAGCGCTTATAAGGCCCTTCAAAATGGTGTACCTTTAAAAAGATACTATGTTTGGTCGTTAATGGATAATTTCGAATGGGCATATGGATATAGTAAAAGGTTTGGACTTATATATATTGATTATAAAACTAAAAAGAGGTTTCTAAAAGATAGTGCCTACTGGTATAAAAAAGTTATAAAAAATAATTCAATATAAAAAATAATGAATAAATATATAAAGAGATTAGGAGGATTAATATGCAGCAGAAAGGATGGGAGTTTATTGGAAATAATGGTGAGTTTATTTTAGAAAATCCAACTTTGAATAACTATCTTTATTTCCCATTAGTTAATGAAGCAGGAATGATGTCATCTATTGCTCCCTCATTACATGGAAATATTAATACTGGACAAAATTCATTTGTTTCAGAACCATTATCTGCAATTGATTTGCATAATAATAAATCTTCAAGAAATTTTTGGTTATTAATAGATAATAAAAAAGTATGGTCAGCAACTGGTTATTCTTCTAAACAAGAAACATATAAATTTGATGAAAACAAAAATGAAAATGTAAAATTAGAAGCAGGGATGCTTTTTCATAAAATAATAAGGGAAAATAAAAAAATAAAGATCAAATCTGAAATTATAAATTTTGTGCCGATAACTAATGATTGTGTTGAATTGATGAAGATAACTATTACAAATACAGGTAATAAAACAAAAAGTATTGTTGGTACATCAGCAATTCCACTATTTGGACGATCAGCCGATAATTTAAGAGATCATCGACATGTAACTTCTTTATTGAATGTTATAAAAACTGTAAAAGATGGTATAATATTAACTCCTACTTTATCTTTTGATGAAAGAGGGCATAAAATAAATAAACTTTCTTATATGGTATTAGGAAGAGGTGATAAAAACAAATCACCTATTGGCTTTTACCCTGTATTTGATGATTTTATTGGAGAAGGGGGGTCATTAACCTGGCCTAAATCAATAATCAATAATAATAATAATTATTGTAAATCCAATGAAATAATTAAAGGACATGAAGCAGTTGGGGCTTTAAAGTTTGAAGAATTTGAACTAAAACCAAATGAAATAAAATCATTTATAATCGCTATAGTAGTTTCAGATAAAGATGACCGTACTAATTTTGGAGATAAATATTGTAGTATAGATTCCTTTCAAAAACATTTAGAAGAAAACAAAAAATATTGGAATAATATAACTAATAACTTGAAATTTAATTCAAGTGATTTTGACTTTGACCAATGGATGAAATGGGTAACAATTCAGCCTACCTTGAGAAAATTATATGGTAATTCTTTTTTGCCTCATCATGACTATGGTAGAGGGGGCAGAGGCTGGAGAGACTTATGGCAAGATGCTTTAGCTTTACTTTTTATATATCCGAAAACTGTTAAAGATATTCTATTTAATAATTTTGCTGGTGTTAGATTCGATGGAAGTAATGCAACTATTATAGGTCCAAAATCAGGAAAATTTAAAGCAGATAGAAATGGAATTAATAGAGTTTGGATGGACCATGGTGTTTGGCCATTTTTAACTACCAAATTATATATAAATAGAAGCGGTGATTTAGAATTTCTATTAAAAAAGCAAAGTTACTTTAGAGATAATCAATTAAATAGATCAGAAAAAGTTGATGAAAACTGGAATTTCAATAATAAAAATATATTACTCGATAAAAATAATAATACATATTATGGAACCCTTTTAGAGCATATTTTAATACAACATCTATCAATTTTTTTTAATGTAGGTGATAATAATAATTTTAAATTAGAGTCTGGAGACTGGAATGATGGTCTTGATATGGCTAGAGATAGAGGCGAAAGTGTAGCCTTTACAGGATTATATGCTAATAACATTTTGGAGATAGCAGAGCTATTAAAAGAACTTCAAAATAAATTAAATATTAATCAGATAGAGTTGGCAAAAGAAATAAACATATTATTAGATACTTTAAACAAAAAAATTGATTATAGTTCACCAAAAGAAAAACAAAAATTATTAAAAAATTATTTTGAATCGTGTGAAAAAAAAGTTTCTGGTAAAAAAATAAAGGTTGATATAAATAATTTAATTGTAGATTTAAAAAGAAAGGGTAGTTCGATTAAAGATCATATAAGGGAAAATGAGTGGGTAACAAACAAAGATGGTTATGAGTGGTATAATGCATACTATGATAACGATGGAAATAGTTTAGAGGGAGATCATCCTCTTGGAGTAAGAATGACTTTAACCGGACAAGTTTTTAGTATTATGAGTAATATTGCAACAGATAAACAAATTAATAAAATAATTAATTCTGTCAATCATTATTTAAAGGATGAAAAAGTAGGTGGATATAGACTTAATACAAACTTTAATGAAGTTAAACTAAAATTAGGACGAGCATTTGGTTTTGCATATGGTGAAAAAGAAAATGGAGCAATGTTTTCACATATGTCAATGATGTATAGTAATGCTCTTTATAGGAGAAACTTTGCTCTAAATGGATTTGAAGTAATAAACTCCCTTTATAATCACTGTAAAAAGTTTGAAGTAAGCAAAATTTATCCCGGTATACCTGAATATATTGATTCTAGAGGTAGAGGCTTATACCATTACTTAACAGGCTCTGCAAGTTGGCTGCTTTTGACAATGATAGAAGAGGTATATGGTATTGTAGGGGAATTAGGTGATTTAAAGTTAAATCCTAAATTAATCAAATCTCAATTTGACAAAGAGAATAAAACAAGTATAAAGACTAATTTTGCTGATCGTAAATTAAAAATTATCTACAGTAATCCTAATTTAAAATCCTTTTCTGATTACACAATTGTGAGGGTTAAAATTAATAATAAGAAAGTAGATTTTATTGGAAATAACAGTTCTGCTGTTCTAAAAAGAAATACAGTATCTAAATTAAACTCAAAAGATATAAATATTATTGAAGTTTTATTAAATTAGTAAGTGAGGTATAAAATGACTTATTGTCCAAATAAAAATAGATATAAAAATATGGTTTATGACTATTGTGGAAATAGTGGCTTGAAGTTCCCAGCGATATCTTTGGGATTATGGCACAATTTTGGTCAAAGCGATAGTTTTGAAAAATCTAGGTCTATTATAAGACGTGCTTTTGATTTGGGGATTACTCACTTTGATCTGGCAAACAACTATGGTATCCCTCCTGGATCAGCTGAAAAAACTTTAGGCAAACTTTTAAAGACCGATTTAGCTAACTATAGAGATCAATTGATAATTTCAACAAAAGCAGGTTATGGAATGTGGGAAGGTCCTTATGGAGATGGAGGTTCTAGAAAATATTTAATTTCCAGTTTGAATCAAAGTCTTAAAAGTTTAAATTTAGATTATGTTGATATTTTTTATCATCATAGATTTGATCCGGATACTCCACTTGAAGAGACAATGGAAACACTAAATCATATTGTCAAACGAGGTAAAGCTCTTTATGTTGGTATTTCAAATTACAATTCAAAACAAACAATAAAAGCTGTTGAGATTTTAAAAGACTTTAAAACCCCATTTATAATAAACCAAGTGTCATACTCTATTTTTGACCGGTGGATTGAAAAGGATGATTTGTTTGATACTTTATCTAAACATAAAATAGGTGGAATAGCTTTTACACCCTTAGCCCAAGGACTTTTAACTGATAAATATATTGAGGGGATTCCGAAAGATTCAAGAATAGCCAGTAGTAGCCAATTTCTAAGCAAAAATGATATTAATAATAATAAAATTATAAAGCTTAAAAAGTTGAATAAATTAGCCGAACAAAGGAACCAAAGTTTAGCACAGATGGCTTTAGCTTGGGTTCTAAGACAAAAAAATATTGTCTCTGTATTGGTAGGAGCAAGTAAGGTCAAACAAATAGAAGAGAATGTTAAAACTTTAGAATATTTAAAATTTAGTAAATCTGAGTTAGAAAAAATTGATCAGATTTGTGATTTATAATAAGGTAGGTATCTAAAAATGGGACAGATAGATAAATTACTTAAGATAAAAGAATATAAAGATAAAGGTTATAAACCACTTATAGATTATCAAACTTGGAGAATTGCTTTTTTAAATTATATTGAGGAATTACTACCAGAAAATATCAACAAGTTTCAAAGACATGATAAAACTGATGAAGTTTTTGTTTTATTAAAAGGAAAATGTATATTATTTTTAGCAGATGGTAAAGATAAAATTAAAAATATTTATGCACAAGATATGAAACCATTAAAGCTATATAATGTCAAAAAATCGGTATGGCATTCTCATACCCTTAGTAAAGATGCGATTGTTTTAATTGTCGAAAATAAAGATACTTCTTTAATAAATTCTCCTGAAAAAATACTAACCGAAGGACAACAGAAAATAATTATTAAACATACAGATAATTTATGGGAACAATATTAAATATTTTGGAGGAAATATATATGAAAGAAGAATACTTTATAAATGATAAAGATAGTTTTGTGATTAAAAACTATCAGAACAAGCCGACTTTTTCTAGTTTTTTACCTGGTATAGCTGGGAAATTAGGGATTCCAATGTGGGTATTTTATGTAAACAGGGGTCAGGCTATTGCAAGTTTTGGAACAAAAGATAAAGATAACTCAATAATGGAATTTTATCCTGCCAACAAATCATATTCAAATGTATCTTTAAATGGCTTTAGAACCTTTATAAAATTAGATAATAATGTATATGAACCTTTTAGAGAAATTAATGATCAAGTAAATTCGAAAATGGTAATATCGCCTGGAAAATTAGAAATTACTGAAGTCAATAAAAAAAATAATATTAAAACAAATATAATCTATCACACCTTAGCAAATGAGAATTTTGCAGGTCTAATAAGAAGAGTTGGAATAACTAACTTAGATCATAAAAAAAGAGAAGTTCAAGTTTTGGATGGTATGCCTAGAATTATTCCTTTTGGAATTGAACATAATGCATTAAAAAATATTTCTCAAACTATTACAGCCTGGATAAAGGTTTATAATCTAAATAATAAAATTCCTTTTTATAGACTTAAATCTTCAGCTAGCGATCAAGCAAAAGTAGATCAAATTAAAACAGGAAATTTCTTTATATCTATTGATAAAAAATCTAATGAACTGTTAAATCCAGTAGTAGACCCCCTTATAGTTTTTTGCAATGATAAAAGTTTTAATAAACCATATGGATTTATAAATAATGAATTTAATGATTTATCAAAACAAATTAATGAAAATCAGTTTCCCTCTGCGATGTCATTTAATAAAAAAGCCTTAAATGAAAACGAAAAAATTTGTACCTGTTCTATTTTTGGTAATCTAAATAATAAAGATAAGTTAGATATTATAAAATCTAAAATATTAGATGATAATTTTTTTGATCAAAAGATAAAAATTAATGAAAATATACATAATTATTACAGTAATTTTAGCTTTACTAAAAGTGGAAATAAGAGGTTTGACGGATATATTAAACAAACTTTTTTAGATAATATTTTAAGAGGTGGATTCCCTGTTACTGTTGGTAAAAAAAACAAAAAACCATATCATATATTTTCAAGAAAACATGGCGATCTTGAAAGAGATTACAATGATTTTTCATTAGAACCGAGATATTTTTCTCAGGGGAATGGCAACTATAGGGATATAAATCAAAATAGAAGAAGTGATCTCTTTTTTAATCCCAATATAAAAAGACATAATATAAAAACCTTTTTGAATTTAATTAACTTAGAAGGTTTTAATCCTTTAGTAATTAATGGACAGAAATTTATTATTAAAAATATAAAAAAAATAAGTGATAAAATATATTTAAATGATAATAAACTTTCTGAAATTATTAATAGACCTTACTCTATCGGTGAATTGTATGAATACCTAATGTCTAATAAAAGAAGACTAGATATTAATCTTGAAAGAATAGATATGATAGTTGATATAATTATTGATAAATCAAATGCTATTCTTAAATCAGACTTTGGCGAAGGATACTGGATAGACCACTGGACTTATAATTTAGATTTAATAGAAAATTACTTAAGAATTTATCCAGATAAAGTTGAGGATTTATTTACAAAAAAAGAGTACAAATATTATGACAGCGAAATAAAGGTTTTATCCCGCAAAGAAAAATACTGTCTCACTGATAGGGGTCCAAGACAGTATAATGCATTAAAAAAAGACAAAAAGAAAAAAGAATTAATTAAAAATAGAGATCACGAAAAACATTATAAAAAGTTAAATAACCAAGTATATAAAAGTAACCTTTTAGTAAAAATGTTTATTATTATACTTAATAAGGTTTCGAGTTTAGATTCCTATGGATTAGGAATTGAGATGGAAGCTAATAAACCTGGTTGGTATGATGCTTTGAATGGTCTTCCAGGCTTATTTGGATCATCCTTTGGTGAAACAGCCGAGCTTTTAAAATGGACTAGATTTACATTGAAGATAGTAAAAAAATTAAATCTTAAAGAAATTGTGGTTTTAGAAGAAGTATATGATTTTTATAATAGGATAGATAGATTAATACTTAATTGGTTAGAAAACAAAGATAACTATAAATATTGGGATCAAAGCAATAGGGCAAAAGAAAAATATAGAGAAAAGATATTTTATTCCTTAAAAGGAAATAAAAAAGGCATTTCAAAGGATAAATTAATAATTTTTTATAAAAATATTATAAAAAAACTTAATTATTCTATATCTAATTCAAAAAATGAAGATGGATTATATAATATGTTTTACTCTTATCACGCTGAAGATTATATTAGTATCAATAAATCTTCAGATCAGAGTCAAACTTTAGTTGAAGTGAAATCATTTAATAAAAAGCAACTATCTAACTTTCTAGAAGGCCAGGTAAAAGCTCATAAAATATTAAATTCTAAAAATAAATCAAATAAATTACATCAAAATATTTTAAAAAGTGATCTATATGATAACAAATTAAAGATGTTTAGAGTAAATGGTAATTTAAATAAAGAAAGCTTTGAAATTGGAAGAGCTAAAGCATTTTCACCAGGTTGGTTAGAAAATGGTTCGGTTTGGCTTCATATGGAATATAAATATCTGCTGGAACTGTTAAAAAGTGGTTTATATAAGACTTTTTATGAAACATTTAATAATATAGTCATATTTAATCAAGATCCAAAAGTATATAAAAGAAGTATTTTTGAAAACAGTTCTTTTATTTTGAGCAGCTTAAATGAAGATATTACAAATCATGGTAGAGGTTATATTGCTAGGTTAAGTGGTGCTACTGCCGAATTTATTGATATCTGGACTAGAATAAGTTTTGGGAATAATCCATTTGATTATCTCGATGATAAACTGATCTTTAAACCAAACCCGATACTGAAAACAGACTTTTTTACCAAGAAAAAATCTAAAGTAAAGATTCAAAATAGTGAAAATGAAAATAAAACTGTTATATTACCAAAAAACACTTATAGTATAAGATTTTTAGGTAATATATTAGTTGTTTATCATAATGAAAAGATGAAAGATACTTTTGGTAAAGAATGTGTAAAAATCAAAAAAATTAAATTAACTTATAATAACAAAAAAACTTATCTTATTAAAAGCTCTATGGTCAAAGCTCAAAGAGCTCATGATATAAGAGATGGCTTGATAAGTCAGATGGATATAATTTTAAATTAGATATTATAATATATTTATTAATTTGGAGGAAAAATATATTGAATTATAAAAAATATATCACAGCAAAAAATTCAGATCAAAGATTAAGTGAAATAAGCACTAATAATATAAACAAAAGATCTAAAAACAGATTATTCATTGATGAAAGTAAAACTTACCAATCTATCATTGGTTTTGGTGGGGCTTTTACTGAAGCAGCTTGTTATACTTTAAATAAATTATCAACTAAAAATAAAGTTAAAGTTCTTAAGGCATATTTTGATCAAGAAAATGGTCTGGGATACAATCTAGGAAGAGTAGCAATTAATAGTTGTGATTTTTCTTTAGATAACTATACATATGTAAAAAAAGATGATGATAAGTTAACTTCTTTTGATATAACCAGAGAAGAAAAATGGGTTTTACCAACAATAAAACATGCCAAGGATATCAGGGGAGAAGCAATAAAAATATTAGCTTCCCCCTGGAGTCCACCTGCTTGGATGAAAACAAATAATGATATGAATAATGGTGGAAAATTATTAAAAAAGTATTATCAATCCTGGGCTAATTATTATGTTAATTTTATTAATGAATATAAGAAAAGAGAGATAGATATCTGGGGAGTTACAGTACAAAATGAGCCTGCAGCAGTTCAAACTTGGGATTCCTGTATTTATAATGGAAAAGAAGAAAGGGACTTTGTAAAAAATTATTTAGGACCAACATTACATAAAAATAATCTTGGTGATATAAAAATAATTATATGGGATCATAATAGAGACGAAATTATAAATAGAACAACAGAAATATTATCAGATAAAAAAGCAGCCCAATATATTTGGGGAACAGGAATCCATTGGTATGTAAGTGAAGAATTTCAAAATGTAGGAGAAGTACATAAGAAATTTCCTGATAAAAACTTATTATTTACTGAAGGTACTCAGGAAGGAGGGGTTCATTTAGGATCATGGAAAACTGGAGAAAGATATGCTAGAAATATGATAGGTGATCTAAATAACTGGGTAAGGGGATATATAGATTGGAATATAGTTCTAAACGAATTTGGTGGTCCTAACCATGTCGGCAATTATTGTGATGCACCGTTAATTGCAGACACGAATAATGATAAAATAATTTTTAATAGTTCTTATTATTACATTGGTCATTTCAGTAAATTTATCCAAGAAGATGCAGTTAGGATTAATTCAGAAATAAATAACGGAAAATTAAAAGTTAGTACTTTTAAAAATCCAAATAATGAAATTGTAACAATTATTTTAAATGAGTCTGAAGAGAAATTATATTTTGAATTAATCTATAATAATCAAAGTATATATAATAAAGCACCAAAAAGATCAATTCAAACTTTATTGATCAAAGAGGGAGTGATTTAGATTAAAAATTATTTAATTATTATTTTGATTGTATTACTATTGATCGGAAATATTAATATTTTTGCACAGGAAAGTAAAGAAAAGACAAATAATACAGCTACTAGCTACGATAAGTTAAGCTTAATTTGGCAGGATGAGTTTGATTATCAAGGTTTTCCTGATCCTGCAAAGTGGTCTTATGACGTAGGCGGCCATGGATGGGGAAATGGGGAAAAACAGTACTATACAAAAGAAAGAAAAGAAAATGTATGGGTTAAAGATGGGAAGTTGTATATTACTGCAAGAAAAGAAAATTATGAAAGAAATAAATATACGTCAGCTAGATTAGTAACTAAAAATAACGGTGATTGGTTGTATAAAAGAATAGAAGTTAGAGCAAAGCTTCCTCAAGGTAGAGGAACATGGCCTGCAATATGGATGCTACCTACTCATTTTGAATATGGACAATGGCCCGGCAGTGGTGAAATTGATATAATGGAACATGTTGGATATGATATGGAAATAGTTCATGGTACTGTCCATACCAAAAGTTTTAATCATTCAATTAATACCCAAAAAGGTAGTTCTATGTATGTTGAAGATGTTCACAAAAAATTTAATACTTACAGTATTGAATGGTATCCCAATGAAATTAATTTTTTTATAAACAATATTCACTATTTTACTTTTGATAATAGAATGGAAACATGGCGAGAATGGCCTTTCGATATACCATTTCATCTAATCCTTAATATTGCTATTGGAGGTGGCTGGGGTGGCGTAAAAGGAATAGATGATAGTATCTGGCCTCAGACTATGGAAATAGATTATGTGCGTGTATATGGCCTAAATATAAACAAAAGAGATAATTCCGCACCAACAAGTCCAAGTAATCTAAAAATAGATGTAAATCCAATTAATGCAGGCATCCAATGGGATAATTCTAATGATGACTTTGGAATAAAAGAATATAGAATTTTTTTAGATAATAAATTAGTTGGAAAAACAATACAGAATAATTATATACTTAAAAATTTGATGCCAGAAACCAAGTATGACATTCACATTGAGGTTATTGATTATGCAGATAATGTATCAAAATCAAAAAATAAAAAATTTAAAACTTTAGCCTTCAATCATCATACTGTTCCAGGTAAAATAGAAGCAGAAGACTATCTATTAATGGAAAAAGGAGTGGAAACTGAAAAGACAGAAGATATAGGTGGAGGAGTTAACCTATGTTATATTGGAGATCATGATTGGATGGAATATACAGTTGATGTAAAAAATAACGGAACATATCAAGCATTTTGTAGATTTGCTGCAGTAATTGAAGGGGAAATACAGATTAAAGATCACAATGATAAAATTTTATCTGCAATTACAGTTCCTGTAACTGATGGTTGGCAAAATTGGACTACAGTTAGCTCAGATAAATTTTATTTACAAAAAGGCAAACAAAGAATTAGAATATATACAAAAATAGGCGGCTTTAATTTAAACTGGATTGAGCTTAAAAAGATGGACTAAAATTTTAATAAGCTATAATTGTTATTATGCAAATGTGAAATTTTTTACTTTTAATTATATTTTAAGCCCAAAATATTTTTATAATTTAATTCTAGGAATATTTCTAAATGAATTTACTTATTAAAAGCAATCTTCCTATTCAAATTCAATATAAATACTGAATTAATTGACATATATATGGCTAATTAATGTCAACTACCACCCCTAAATCAAATAAGGTTTAGGGATATCTTGAAAAAGTCAAACGTGGTGGTAGGAGATTAGCTTTGGTGATGTCTTCTCGAAGGTAAAGGCAAAAGAACTACGTTCAAGGCTGAGTGTTTGATTATATACCCCGGAATACCACCCTAGTTCCAGGCTCTGGAAGTTGTGATGGACAAAACATATCGTTATCCTGATTGTATGCAATATCATTACAACCTACGTCTGTCTCAACATTAGCCAAGAAAACTTACCTCTATTTTTAAGAGATGACCTTTACATGTCGTAAAATTTATAGTTTTAAAGAAAATGTTAGTTAAAAAAAAGTTTATGTTCAAGACAAAAATGGTAAACCTTTAGACCCTACTAATTCAGATAGAGCCAAAGTAGTACAAAGAGAACCTTTTACTATTAAAATTGTAGATAGGAAAAAGGAAAATTATTATACCAAAAAATGCAACTTTAGGTATAGATGCAGGGTATAAAAAAGTGGGTTTTTCTGTAATTAGCGAAGTAATAATTGAGGTTGCACAGTTTGATACTCAAAAAATGCAAAATCCTGAGATTAGTGGTGTTGAATATCAGCAAGGCAAATTGCAAGGATATCACGTGCATAACTATTTATTAGAGAAGTTTAATCGTAAATGTGTTTATTGTGGTAAGGAAGATCTACCTCTAGAGGTAGAGCATATAGTAGCTGAATCTAGAGGAGGTTCTGATAGAGTTGATAATTTAACAATTAGTTGTCACGATTGCAACTAAGAAAAAGATGATCAAGCTGCTAAAGAATTTGGTTATCCAGAAATCAAAAAACAAGCTAAAGAAACTCTAAAATCAACAGCTTTTATGAATATAGTTAGGTGGAAAATAGTTAATGAATTAGATTGTAAATATACTTTCGGACATATAACTAAAAAGAAAAGGATAGAACAAAACTTAGAGAAGACTCATTATAATGATCCTTTCGTAATTACAGGTGGAAAAGATTAAGAAAGGCGTCAACTTATTAAAGCAATTATTAATTGTAGAAATAATCGTTCTTTACAAACTAACCGCAAAACTTATAGTAGAAGCGCTAGGAAGCAAAAATATCTTTTAGCACCAGAAGATTTAGTTAAATATGAAGGTGAAGTTTGTGAAGTTAAAAGTGTGTTCAATTATGGCTCTTGGATCAGAATGAAAGATAGTAATGGTAATACTGTTAATTCTAATATTAATGATATAGAACTTGTGAAATATAGAAGGGGATTGTGCTTTGTCAGTTAAAACCGTCTCAATTCATCACCACTGAAATCAACAAATTTGCATGGGGTTTTCTTGAGACATTTTGGATAAATAAAGGATATTTTGAATTTGTAGTGAATAATATTGTATAATAATTTAATTAAAAAGAGGTATTAAATAAATTTTATACCATAAATAGATAAGTAGACCCCAACTATCGGTGTTTCTCCGTATAAAAATTGCTGGGAGATCACCTTGTGCGGTGAAATCCACCTGGTGGTGAATGCCTACTGCAATTCATTAAAAAAGTTAGAAATGTTATTTTTACTGGTTTAGAAGAATAAAATATCTCTATCAAAAAAAACATAGACTGAAAACAGAAAATGTTTATAAAGCTTATGATGATTAAAAGCAACCTTTATATATGAACCCGAAGAAGGAGCAAATTTTATAAATTAAGTACTATATAATAACTATTCACAAAATATGCATGCCATTTCTACAATAAAACCAACTATATATGGATCATATGATAAAATTTAACTGGATAGTAAATTGTAGTCAGGTACTTCCCGTCAATTTACATAGGAGGCTATAATTATTACTGGATTATCGTAAAAATTACTAATTCTTCAAATAGTTGGTCAAAATCGGTACAG
>DATFJG010000169.1:0-6634 GCA_035269305.1 Clostridia bacterium | reverse complement strand
TGATTCTAGAAACAGGAATTTATGCAATTTTCATAAGTGGTTTCATGTTATTAGCTATTATGGGAGGCTATAGTTATTATGCAATATTTAAGTAGTGGTTTATTGAAAAGATTATAATCAATTTTATAATATTCACGAATTGATTGAAAAGTAAAATTTCATTGACGCGATGTCATAGCGTTTTTTTAGTAACTGCGTTGAAAATATATAATAATTACAAAAAAATATTTAAAGAAAAGAAAACTGGGTATGCAATTAATAGGAAAGTAATAAGTACTGTAAATAGGAGGTTTTAAGCTATGCTTAGTCAAAAAGATTTGAAAAGTTCAGTAAAAGAACTGATAGATGACTGGGACAATCAAATACAAGGATTACAACGAGGTATTCATAAAATAAATGGTGATGTAAAAGATGAGTATAACAAGAGAATTGATGAACTAAAAGAACAAAGAAATGCATTGCAAGAAGAAGTTCATTCAATACAAAAGGCAAGTGATAAAGGTTTAAAAGAAATTGAAGAAGGTCTTGAAGTGGCTAAAGATTCTTTTAATGAAACCATGGAGAAAATTAATAATCTCTTTAATAATAAGTAGTTAAGAAAAAGGTCGAATGAGTTCTAATTTTTATAAAATTATATTTTGAAGAATAGTTTTGGAGGTATAAATTATGATTAATCGCACAAATTTAAATAATTCTTTAAGAGTGATTCTTGATAATTGGGATGATAAAATTGATGGCTTAGAAAAAGACATCCATAGAGTTAAAGAAGAAAGTAAAGAAGAATACTATAAAGAGATTAATAAGCTAAAGAATCAAAAGAATGTACTTCAAGAGCAAGTTGACTCTATCCAAGAAGCTAGCGAAAAAGGATTAGAAGAAATAGAAGAAGGTCTTCAATCAGCAAAAGATGCATTCAAAGAGACTTTAGATAAAGCTAAAGACCTTTTTAAGGAAAATGAGTAATTAGCCAATTGAAAAAGTTTTATTCAAGTAATTCATATAAGCACTGCTATGTTGATTGATAGTAGTGCTTTTTTGAATAGATAAAAAGATAGTATAACTAATTTTGTATATTTTGAACTTTTGGGATAATAATCTTGTCTAATAATAAAGGAAGATTAAATTTAAAAGGAGTGATGTAAATGAAATCAAATACCAAAGTTTTAATGTTATTCTTACTGATTGTAGTTTTACTTATGGGTTGTACTGATATAGAAGATGTAATTTCTAAAGAAGAGGCCAAACAGTTAGTTATAGAAAAAAGAACAACTGAAAATACTGATGGGAGAGTTGAGATTATTTCAATTGAAATAAAAAGTAACAGTTATTATGTTGAATGGGAGAACAAAGAAAATACAGAATGGGGTATTGATCGAGTAACAAAAGATGGTGAAGTCAAAATGGTAGAAGCAACTATCGAATAGATAACAGTAGATTCTTAGAAATCATCAAAGGATGAAAAATGAGATACATATTTTACAAACAAGTATTTTGATGGCCATTTTAAGATTATTTATAAATTTGATTAATAGAGAAAATAATAATCTAGGCGATGTAATCTATTCATTTACTGAAGTTGAAGCAAATCAGTGAAAAGACTATTGAGAATATTGCCTCTATGGGTGTTATCAAGAATATCATTAAATGGAACTGAATATATTGGTTCCAATCCAGTAAAACACAATTAACAAATGGAAAAAATAATTTTGTTTTTATCAAATAGATCTAGAGGTGAACTATATAACTTATGAAAATAAACATACAAATAATACTGAGATACCATTAACGAAATAAGGATATTCTATTATACTAATATATGTTTCGAGATTTATAAAAATATTATATAGTATAATTATTTCAAGAAAAATAATTAAAAACTTTAAAAATGGGTATATATTATAAGTCAAAGAAGCTGTAAAGGAGGTGTTTATTTTGATTGACCGTAATGATTTAACTGGTGACATGAAAAAATTGGTAGATGAGTGGGAACGAGATATTAACAAAATGGAAAATAAGATTGAAAGAGTAAAAGACAAGAAAAAAGAGGAATATGAGGAAAAAATTTCTAAATTAAAAAAGCAGAAGAAAGAAATTGAAGAAAAAATTGAAAGCCTTGAAGAAGCAAGTGAAGAACACCTTGAAGAACTCAAGAAAACAATTGATGATTCTAAAGGTTTATTTAAAAAAACTTTAGAAAAAACTAAAGGATTAATCAAGAGGAAATAGTAAATTAACTAATGTCTAAATCTTAAAATATAATCATTACTATTAATATTATAGTAATGATTTTTTTATGAAAAAATACAGTTCCTTTCTTATAAATCGCTTCTTAGTTCTGTAAATGATATAATATAAAAAAGGAGGCCCAATGGAAATGAATAATATTAATTTTCGAAACAATAAACCCCTATCGAAAAAAGCCAAACTGATTCAATCTACTATTGATATTATAGGGTTGAAAAAGAATATAGAAAAAAAGATGATTATAGATGACTTTGAAAAAAAACCGAAAAATCCAGGGAAATCATTAATGAACAAGTATGCGGTTGTAGTCACAGAACAAAAAGGTAGAAAAGTATGGTCTGTTTCGCCAAAATATAACAAAACAAAAACCCTTATATTATACCTGCATGGTGGTGGTTACTTAGCTAATATAACAAAAGAACATTGGAAACTAATTGATAGTCTTACCAATAAAACAAATGCAACTGTTATCGTTCCGGATTATCCATTGGCTGCTAAAACGAAGTGTAAAGAAGTCTATGATTTTATTCATAGTTTATACAGCAAGTTGATTCTTGAGTATCCTATGCATCGAATGATAATCATTGGAGATTCTGCTGGCGCAGGTTTAGCTTTAGGTTATGTACAATACTTAAGAGATATCAATAAAAACCAACCAGAACAAATAATTCTTTTTTCACCTTGGTTAGATGTGACTATGAGTAATCCAAAGATTAAATTAATTGATGAATCAGATAAAATGTTAAGTATTTCTGGATTGATCAGTGCTGGGAAAAAATATGCTGGTAAGTTAGATTTAAAAGATTATCGTGTAAGTCCTATCTATGGCAATATGACTGGTCTATGTAAAATATCAATTTTTACAGGAACAAATGACATATTACATGCAGATGCACTAAAATTAGAAAAAATTATGACGAGTCAAAGATTAAATTTTAATTATTTTGAATATCCTCAAATGTTTCATGATTGGGTGATGATTTCGAATTTAAAGGAGACAATAAACGTTCTCGATAAAGTTAAAAAACTTATAAAAGACTATAATTAATATATGTAATTTGAATAGTTTTCTAGAAAATTAAAAAATGTTAGAAAGAGTAATTGTTAATTGATCAAAAATTGCTCTTTTTTAGTGTAAAATAAAATATATAAAATTAATATTTGATTTAAAATATCGGAAAAAATGTGATATAATTTTATAAGTATGGCTTAAGTGTAAAAAAACATTCATAAATATATATTATGTGATTTTAATATATTTACTTTTTAATTACAATTTGATCTATTATTTTTAATAGGACAAATGGGGTTGATTCATATTACATTGATAAATGTTTACAGTAGGAGGTTACAAAAATGAAAAAACAAACAGCATACATTTTAATTGTTGCTTTGATAGCGTTACAAATTTACTCACTTACACAAATCATTTCTTTACAGAATGATCTGGAAAATACTCAGGAAACACTTCATTCCATTGATAATCGATTGAACAGTCAAATAAGTAATATTTACCATACAATCACTAAAAAACTAGAAGAAGAAGCCAGTAAAATTCATACATCTTCTGTTACTGTAGGTGCTTTAAATACTGATACATTAAAAGTTCCAATTACCTTTACTGTAGAACCAAAAACTATCACAGAATCTTTAGAGGTTTTGCTAGATTTTGATGGAGAAATCATTTCCCTTGAGCAATCAGGCACTCAGTTTTTTGTAACAAAGGATTTAGGAATCTCAGAAACTGCTTTTCCCAAGATAATATTACAGGATCAAGGCGTAAAACATCTGGAAGAACATAGAGGTTTAAATGTCTCTAGGATTAAAGAATCTATTTTTCCAAACATTTTTGCTCATTTTTCTGGTACGACTAAATATTCTTCAGGTGAGTACTCTGAAAAGGGTTTTATAGATATTGAGTATATAGGAGCTAATGAAGACAACTATTTCAAAGAGATGAAGTATGTAGTTAAAGTGGATAATAAAAAGATAAATGAAAAAATGATTTCGATAGTAGATGAAAAACAAAACATCAATTCAATTTCTATTGAAATTGATGGTGAGTATTCCTTAGAAAAAGGACAAACATTAACAGGTAATATTGTTGCTATAGACGCTTTAGGTTTTGTTCACGAATACTTAGTAGTGCATTATGTAGGGGATTCAAATGATCAACGAGAACCATATTCTGATAAGTTAAGTATAAAAGCACCAAACGGAGAAACAGTATATCTATTTGATGAAATGGACTATAAAAACCACAACTAGATGAAGTACAATATTTGTAGTAATGAGTTAAAGGAAGGTTTATCTTATGGAAGAGTTCATTGAAAAAACAATTCTTAAAATAGGTAGAAAAAAAGCTTACTTTATCCTATTAGGCATTACTTTAATAATAGGAGTTCTTATATCTTTCTATGTAAATAAAGAAGCGAGTCAAGTGATATTTGATGATTCAAAATATACAGTTAATAAGTTTGAAGATGACCGTTGGCAACTAATAAGTCCTTCATCTGATCCAATGTATGTTTCATCTCTTAGAAATAGTAAGAAAATATCACTTTATTCTGAATGGACTATAGAGAAAGGTCAGGACCATTATAAAATCTATCGCAATGACAGTTTTAGTTTAGTAGTTGAGCTTAATGGTGAGATAATAGGGAAAGAGAAAAACTTTACATTTAGTAATGAAGTAAATGAAAAATTGCTACCTTTTAAGCAAGTAGCAGAAGTAGTCAATAATAAAATGATTGCTATTTGGGCTTATTCATTTACTGTTAATATTTTTTTCATCCCGCTAGGATGTTTAAATATTATTAATCCTTATATCAGTTGGCAAACGAAAATGATGTTTATAACTGAAGGTGGTAAACCAACTAAAGCATTTAAAGTTATGACACGATTGATTGGTATAATAATGATTTTGCTAGGTATGTTTTATCCATTAAAATTAATCTGATAATTATAATTTTTGAAAAGGAGCGTTAATATTAAAAATAAAAGATTTCTCATAATATTTTCTATAATAATTCTTATATTTCTGATTTACCGTCAAGGAAATGATTTGACTTATCAGTACGATACAGTAAAGGAATCTGAGTATATTAAAATGAATCTTGTTGAGTATAGAATTTTTAATTACAGTGTATATCGATTTAAAACGTTTGAAATTTTGGGTGTAGAATATTTAGCAGATACTTGGCGATTGAAAAGAGAACAGAAGACACCGTTAGATATGTATCGCTTTAATCTTGATGCAAAAACTACTGAGGATAATAGATTCCGATCTTTTCCTGATATAAGGGTAACATATGATTTTAAATATATTCGGATTGTTGATGCTAAAATCAATAAACACACTGGAAAAAGTTCATCAGATAGTTATGAAGGTTTTTTGAGTGAAATAAAGTAGAAAAAGACAGAAGAGTAAAGGAAAAATTTATGGAAATCAATTTTTGCAACAGTAACAATAAAGATTATCAAAAGAAACTCAACAATTTACTAAAAGATGTTTTCTTTGATTTTAAATTTTTCTATGATTTAGATCTATGGAACAAAGACTATGAGAGTTATTCAATTACCATAGACCATGAGATTGTATCTAACATATGTATTTATAAAACTCACATTATTTTTAATGCTCAACAAATAAAAGCCTTGTCCATTGGTGCTGTTGCCACGAGAGAAGATTACAGAGGTAGAGGCTATTCAAAATACATTATGGAGTATATTTTTGAAAAATATCCTAATATGCCTATGTATTTATCTGCTAATGATGATGTGATAGAATTTTATAAAAAATTAGGATTTAGCAGAGTTTATGAAAAAGAAGTATTTATAAAAGAAAGCATCAATAATGACCTTGTACCACAACTAATTAACTATAATGATCCAATCATATGGCATTATTTAGAAAAAAGAGTTAATTTTTCTTCAACATTAGATTGCTTAAATGCCCAGGCAATTAATATGTTCCATATTCATTTCGGTTATTTAAAGGATTCAATCTATTTATTAGAGTCCATTGATACACTTTTAATTGCAAAACAAAATAAGAATCAATTACATATTACAGGTGTTTTTTCAAAAAAATATATTAGGTTCTCTGATTTAGTTGAATCACTTCCCTTTAAAGGGGTAACTGAAATAACATTTGGTTTTATGCCACCATGGGAAGATTGTTCATATCAAATGAGAGATTACAAATGTGATGCATTATTTGTAAAAAATATAAATTGTGATTTAGGTGATTTTAAGTTCCCTGAACTGGCAATCACTTAGTCTAAAGAGAAAGAAAGGAATTAAAAATGTTTAGAGTTCTATCAATTTTACCAAAAATAATTATTGGAATAATATTCATTAGTGGTTTGATTAATGCAATAAACCCAAG
>DATFJG010000168.1:0-10220 GCA_035269305.1 Clostridia bacterium | reverse complement strand
CGTTGTAAACAATTAAAAATACTACTGAGTAGTTATAACAAACCTATCGCTCTTTTTATTTAGGTCTGTCCATATCATATACTCCTTATCTTTAATCGTTATTCCTGTTCCATAACAGTATTGTTTGCCATTGTTACTAATTCTACCTTGCTTAATTACTCTAGTAACCAAGATAACTGATTCAAAGTCTGTTAATTCTGTTCTGTTGTCTATTATAAGTTTGTTCATTTTATCCGTATTTCTACTATTTTGAAAGTTATTACTATTTAATCCGCCAACTGACGGTTATACTCAAACATTACCTGCAAGTGCTACGATACTGCTAATATTGAATATTTGTGGGAGAAAATTTAAAAAGTTTTTCCACACTCACCTTATTGCCACCGATTTTGCCATTTGCCGATAAAGAAGATTTTGCTTCCTTTTTCCATACGCAAACGAAATCAGCGGGTGCATTATATTCACTTACAAATACTGCGTGTCCTTGTTTGCTAATATTCCTTACCCAATTCCAAAAAAGATTATGGTCAAAGTCATTAGCATATTTTGTTGTCCCCTCATAAGGTGGGTCGCAATAAACGATACTGTTTGGTGGTAATTCTAATTCATAGTAAGGTTTGTTTTTGAATATTACATCCTTCATTTTTTTAACTTGCTTTTGCACATTGTTTATTGCTTCAGTTTGGTAATCTCTTACCGTTCCTATTTTAGTTTTTATCTCTCCAGCAAAGCCACCAAACCATTTACCAGAATAAGAGCAATTAAAACCAATCCATCCAACAAAATATGCAGGGTATTTACTTTGGTCTGTTCTTACCTCTGAATATTCTTCTTTGGTAATCTTTTTTGGAATCCAACCGCCAACAAGTTCTTTCCACATTTGAATTAAGTGGTAGTGAATATCGTTTGCTATTCGTTTACCACCAACCTCAGAAATCATATTCATTCCACCCGCAAATGGTTCTACATACCATTGTTCAGCCATTCTATCTTTTAATATTATCGGTAAAATCTCTTTACTAAATCTTGCCTTACTTCCCATATATTTCATACTCTAAAACTTTTTAAATTTTCTATTCGTTTTCAAATCAAAATCCTGCTAAATAAACCGCACCAGCAGGTAACAAGGTATGAACCACATTAAAACGATGGTTTATACCCATCCGTTATGCACAAGTGGCTACATTCGTACCAAAGGAGTAACCCAACCAAAATCAACATCGTATTTCTTTTCAATTATTCGGTCAATAGCAAGAGCAGGCTCAGGTATTGGGTCACTTGCAATTGTTCCTCTAATCAATTGCACTTCATATAATTTCCCTGCCTTTGGCTCAAATTCGGGGTCGTTTTCTACGCAATCCTGTATCAATTGTGGGTCGCTATAAATATTAAATGTGTCATTTATAACGCCTGCCAAGTCCAAATGAAATCCGTCTGTGGTTGGGTCATAATCATCTTCGCAATAAATGTTTACTATAATCATAATGTTTCCGTTTTTAAACCGCCACCAGATGCATAACAGCACCTATAAAAAATAGCGGGTCTGTGGTTAATATTTAAGTTCGTATTTCAATTTTACTTCTGTTCTGTCCGATAGTTCTGTGCCTTGTAATCCGCTACTTTTCATAGCTGCGAACCGTTAGCATACATACTGAGTGCCAACCCACCAATCATTATATCCATCGTCTTCCACATTTTTGGGAGTAGCTATTAATATCGCCTTGTTCAAGGTCTTTTGCTATTTTAATAATTTTTTCTCTCATAGCTATTTTTTTGTTCTTTCAAATGTTGTTCATATTCAGGTAGATATTCTGCAAGTTCAAATATTCCTATTTGAGTTATTCCTTTGGTTTCGTGTAACCATTTACATAAGCCTTTTATATCATCTTTTGTTTTTTTAATGGCTTTAAGTTGGTTTGAATTGTTGTTTCTTATTGTTGTTTTATTTCTTTCCGTATAGCGTCTCCATATGGCTTCTTCTTTTCCTCTATGTTTATTAGAGACATAAGCAACGCGGATTAAAAATAAAATGGATAATATAATAAAAATAAGTATTGTTATTTTTAGTATCATGGCATATGGTTATTTTATTTCATATCCATATCCAAGTATTTTTGTATCTGGATAATATATAACAATAACTCTTGAGCTTACTTTATCATTCCCAATAATATATTTACAATTATAATAAAGATCGCTATCACTATCATCTTTTCTAATCCATGTTGTCTCTTGAGTGATTTCAGGATATTCGTCTACGATACTATTAAGCGTCATTTTAAGAAGTGAAAGATTATAGTATGAGTCAAGTTGATAAAGATAAACCATTGTTTCATTATCTTGAATAATTTCTATTCCACTATCATACATGACTGCATCTAAATCTTGAGCAGAAATAAGAATGAATTTTTCTGCATATCGATCCTCTAATGATTCTTGACCGATTGTTGTTGTTGTGAATCCAAGTGCAAATACGAATAAAAGGATTAAATTTTTCATGGGTTTAGATTTTTTGTGATTAATTAAAGAAAGTAAAACAGCCAAAATATGTCTTGACTGTTTTACTTTAAATTTATTGCCTATTAATGCAAAAAGCTTTCAATATCATCTTTTTTGTTTGCAGATGACTTTTCTGGGTCTAACATAGCATTGATAGTAGTAACAGCTAAGTGATTAGGTGTTACCTTTGTCCACGTTCTGCGTGGCTCATATTCTTTTATTTCAATAGTACATCCTGCAACTGAAACAATTTTTATGATATCTCCAATTTCAAAATTGGGATCCGGAATTACAAAGAAGGTTCTTTCAGGTAATTTTCTTGACTCACTGTCATTACCTTTCCCTATATAAAATGAATCCCGTTCTCGATCTTCAATTTCTTCGAGTTCGGATTGGGTGAAATATGGTGGAATAATAAGTACATAATCTGGATCATGATTGATAATTAGATCAGGATCATAAGCTCCTCCTGCGTATTTTACTATCTCTACCTTGTTTTTATTAAGGAGGCTGTTAGTTGCTACTACAAGGTCTGGGTTGGACTGATAGCTTTTTCCCAAATAGACTTTCATTTTCGTTTTTTTTAAATGTTTGTATTATTTCACTGGATGTAATAAAAAGCTTATTGTTCTAGCCTTTCATAAAGTTTTCTTAATGATTTATTAGCAAGAAATGCATCTTTAAGAGAATATACTGTAAATAATTCACCAAGGATTTGTGTTTGCTTATCATCATCTTCTTTAGCTTTTTTAGCAAAGTTATCCCATTTATAGCTTTTGTTAAATACTTTGAATTTTGTTATCTATTTCCTCTATTTTTTCCAGAACACCTATTATCTCATCATCATTGATGTTATTAAGCTTTTGAGTAAGTATTTTCCTTTGTTGTAAGAGTTTTTGTTTATATGTGATATCGATAAGGTAATTTAATTGATATAGTATGTCATCTTCATCTGCATCAATCATAGATATGGTATAATTATATTCAGATATAGCAGTAGCTAATTCACCATTAGATATAGCTTTTTCAAAGTTTTTATATCTATCGGGAAACTCAATATTTTTAGCTTTTTCAATCAATGTTTGATTAGATGGATTACTTACTATAAGAGCAATTATTTTGAGGTAATCGTCACTAATAGCATTAGTGTTATTCTGTACAGCGCTTGTTCTTTTGAATTTTTGTCCATATAGTTTACGCAATAAAGAGTATATGTCATCAATATTAGTATCGGTAATCTGAGCGATTTCTTTAATAATTTCTCCTCTAACAATAGGATCATCATTATACTTAATAGCTTCGAGTACATTATTAATATATTCGTGTTTTTGAGATAATATATTAAGATCATATACTTTTGATAGTGCTTGTAAACCATTTTGTTTGTTTTCTATTAGTCGGATTAATTTTTCAGGATTTGTACTCACAAATGTGTCTGGATCTTCATTTTTAGGAAGGCTAATAACATAGGGGAAAACATTATAAGAATAGGTAATAAGGATTGATCTAAGTACAGCTTTTAAGCCTGCTTCATCACCATCTAATAAGAAGTACAAGTTAGAGGTATAATTCTTAAGAAGCTTAATTTGATGTTGTGTTAAGGAAGTCCCACTAAGTCCTATAACATTTTTGTATCCATTTTCATATAATCGCATACAATCAGTTTGCCCTTCAACAGCGATTACATAGCCTATTTTTTTTATATAGCCTTTAGCTCTATTAAGGTTATAAATTACCTTACTCTTGTCATATAAGCTTGTATCTGGTCCATTAATGTATTTAGCTTGTTTCTTATCATCTTCAATAATACGTCCGGTAAAAGAGACTATTTGGCCTGATGTATTTTCAATAGGAAACATAACCCGGTTTCTAAATCGATCATAATAGTTAACATGATCTTTTTTGATAACGAGTCCAGATTTTACTATATCTTCTTTCCTATATCCTTGTTTAAGGGCATAAGCAAGAAACTTATTATAAGAGCTAGGTGAGAATCCTACATTAAATTCATCAATAGTACTTTGTTTAAAGCCTCTATTTAAAAGATACTGTTCACCTTTTTTGTTGAATTTAAAATAAGACATAGCAAGCTTAAGTATTGCACTTTCGCTTTTAGAGAGTTCATTATGTTCTATTATACCAAGAGAATACTTATCATCAAGCATAATAGCTGCTTCTTTAGGGCTTATATTTTCGTGCTTAGCAATAAATGTAATAACATTGCCAGCAACGCCACACCCAAAGCATTTGAATATTTGTTTCTCTTTGGATACAGTAAACGATGGTGTTTTTTCATCATGAAAAGGGCATAAACCTTTATATACGGAGCCTCTTTTCTTGATGCTAACGTATTGTGATATAACGTCAACTATATCCAAAGAGTTAACAATTTTATTAAAATCTATCATACAATTTCAGTTTGCTTTTTTCTTAACTTGTGTATCTTATTATTGATATAAACAGAAAAGCTATATTTTGAATGAGGAAACCTGGTTGTTTTAAACAAACCGGTTTTAAGCAATTCAGATACACAATTATTGTAAATATCAATATAATCATTTCCATACCCTTGTATAAATACCATGTAGTGGTATTCCTTTGGTAAAGCAATAACCAGGGACTCTACTTTTAGTTTATCTTTAATAAGATTCCTAATAAGTTTTTCATTATCATTTTTCATGTAATATTGATTTAGTATTCTATGGAAATAATCCCATAAGAAAACCTCTTTAGCTTTCTATGTTTACCATCGTTGATATTGAAACGATCAGTAAGACATAGATCAACAGTAAAGTTGATGTTTTCTCGATTATTATGATCATCTTCAACGATGTATCTGTAATTGTCTTTATAGACAAAAACTCTTTTATGGGTTTTAGGGTTAACAATGCATGTTTGTTTCCTGTATGAGTCGTAAAAGATACGATAACCCAATTTTTTTGCATATGACCTAAGTGAAGAGAGGTCATATTTTGTTAATTTTGTAGTCAACATATATTTTATTTTTATTGATGAATATTAATCACATTGATATTGCCAAACAAATCCAAAAAGAACTGAAAGACGAAGGTATAAATATTTCTCAATATACTATTCGAAGGGTTTTACTATCATTTATAAATAATACTGTAAAGTACATGAAATCACATTATATCATAGATTGGATTTATTTTCAATTTCAATATGACATAAGAGGTTTAAGAAGAAATATAGATAGAAACCCAGATAAATATAAGACAAAATATTTTGATTAGTATTTTGCTTATGTATTCTTCTTTTTGATTTCGTTCTTGTACTTATTGACCATGCTGTTTAAAGTAATTATTTTAAGATGCAATAAGTCATGCTTGTATTTAAGGTTAAGAAATTTCCTTTTGGTTATTATATTGTCATAAATAACAACAGATAACAAGGTAATGGCGAAGGCCAATAAAATGATAGCAATAAAGAATAATGTTTTCATACTGTTTTTATATAATATATTAATATACTAAAGAATTAAGGTGTAAATATAATATAAGATATTACAATACCAAGAATAAAACCAGCTATAAATCCAACAAATCTATTGTTTTGGTTGTCATCCCAAAATGCAGGGTCATGGAAATAAGATAAAATAGCATTAATCTTTAATGCCTTCAATATCTTTTCTTTAAAAGGTTTGTTTTTCTTATTGACTTCTTCTTTTATTTCATTAAGAAGATGCCTTGCTGTACCTATTTGGTCTCCTATAAAATCAGGAGCCTGAATTTCAGCAGACAATAGCATTTCATCTAATTTTTTAAACTTGTTTTTCATAATTATTAATTTTGAAAGTGTATTTCTTCAGGATGTTATATAATTTTGTTATAATGACTGTTTTTTTACACAGTCATTATACATCATTGGTCACGTACTTTAATAGTTCCTCTGCCATTTCGGTTCGTCCATAAAAGCAGTTGTCACAAAAACAATTATCTTTCTTATGGTTTCCATAACCTTCTTCTTTTATAGATATCTATATCTCCTTTGTACAGATTATCTTTAGCATAATCATGTACATCTCCTGGGTTAGTAATTTGCATACTATTAATAAAGATCCCAGAAGGTTCCTTAATTATTTTAAGTTCATTTACTTGTCTTAATTCATATTTCATATAAATCATCTTATTATTTGTTATAAATACTAGTTTTTGCTTAATATCGATATTCATTTGCAACCATATATAGGTTCTCGCACCAAATAACATACAACAATAAATCCTTCACAGCAATATAAATTAATTGTACGTACACTACAGCGCGCACATGGTAACATACTAAACATTATTCATCCTATACACTATCAAAACACAACTAAACCCACATACACGTAGCCTTGTAGTCAAACGCTTGTAAGCCGCGTGTATGAGGGGATACAGAGGATTATAAGGTCTCAAAAAATGCTTCTTCTACTGCATCGAAGTGGTATTTGTCGATCTCTTTAGGCATAAAATCGACTACTAAAGCATTCCCTGATACTATTAGGTCATTTACCTCTTCTTCTGTGTAGATAAACCCCAATTGATCTTCGTAACCCTTGCCTATAGGGCTTTTTGTTAATTTTAACGTTATCATTTTATCTTATATTTATATGTTATTGGTACTGTCAATTTCGATGAATGCGCAAAATATGTCGACAAAGCATAAAATATTAATACCTTGATACTCAAGACAAATGTCTCAAATATCCCGGGGTTTTACCAGGGTTTGCTTTTTCGACTAAATGCGCTATTGTTTCGATTAAATTATTTGAAGTATAACCTTACCTATCATGATGGATAGGTACATTGCAGACATTATGAGAAGGACATTGAGAGCCTTGTCTGCGGTGGTAGATAAATCCACAGAACACTTACTGGACGAGTGTTCCATGGCATCAGATATCATCTTATACGCTCGTTTATTGAGCTTATAAAACTTCTCATTATACCGAAGGTACTTGTTTCCTCTATAATCTATAAGTGTCGCTTTATCAATATATATAGTCATGTTTAATGGTGTTTAAAGGCTCTGAGAATTACATATAATAAAAAACCAGTACAGTTATACTGTATACGTAATCCTTAGGGCCTTAAATTGTGAAACAGGTGTTAAATATCTTCCTCTTTAAATAACCATTTAAGAGGATATCCTGCTTCTCTCCATTCTCCCAATATCCTATTATAATAGACATGGTATTTGAGATATGCATTTTTGATATCTCCGGTTGAGTCTTTGCTTGACTCTGTTTTTATATAGACGTATTCATTTAGTGCATTTGGTGGCACTGATACGTGTATTGTGTTTTTGGTTTCAAATAACTCGGATTCACGTGCAATCTCTTCTTCTACGACTATAGAAGGATCCTTTTGTAGGTATGGCTTTGTCATGCCACTTACCCTGTCAAGAGGAAAACTTTTTAAATTAAGTTCCTCTCTTATCTGATTTACTCCGCGTATTCCTATATCCATAGGAATAGCATTAATTGCATGGTGAATTTCACTGTTACGTGATTCACTTATGAATTTGACTGTAAATTCCATAATCTCCTTTTTTTTTGATTAATATTATTGTGTTTTACACCTAAAACTTCATATAGAAGAAACTCGGTGCCCTCAACATCTTGGGAAGAGTTGAGTTTTTTAAATTAATAAAATGGTTGTAACGTTACCAACGTAGCTAATTGTAGAGATGGAGTCTGTGGCACCTAACATCCCGTTAATACGGGTATCCCGTTAATTCGGGCAAATCTATACAATTATTACTGGAATATGATTTATAGCATCCGTGAAGCCGGCTTTCATCCCTATCCGGTGGAGCTGTATGTTTTTGCCCATACAGTAGCATAAAATCTCTACCTAACTTAATATTAAGGTTTGTAGAGTCTCAGATACATTGCTCAGTATCATACAAGCTTGGCTACTTTTATATGCCTGTGCACGCCACCACACAGGTCTTTTCATAACAATAAAATTAAACCTACCTAACTCAATATTAAGGTTTGTAGATGTATTATATTATTGGTTTTGCATAGCTGCCATAGCCGATTCAACTTCGGCTTTTCTTTTCTTTAGCTTATCAACATATTCACCTAGCGTTATGCCTTCAAACAAAGGCTCGAAAGTCATGTCGTTTTCATCCACACCAAATTCACCGAAATGCTCTGTGAAGCTATTATAAGCTATTTGAAAGGCATCTTCTTTTGATGTATGAATACATCTTATATCCTTCCCTTTGAAGGAATATAGCCAGCCAATATGCTGATTAGATTTCTGAAGATACTCTTCGATGTTTTTCATTGGGTTTTTTAAATGTTTAACCCATGTATACATAAACTCTTTTGTTTCTTTTTTCATGGTTTTAGTTTTAGTTAATTAATAATATTGTGGCAACAGAAGGAATCGAACCTTCAAGGCTTATTATTTCACCTTGTACCAACATCTATGTACGAGTACATATTTATTGCCATAAAAAAAATATGCTGCCTGATCTCGCTCAGGCTGGCTATACTTCATTACGTAGGATATCTATGACTTCTGCGCATATCAGACAGAATGTATCCCTTTCGACGTGCTTCGTGACAGCAATGCTTCATAGCTAGACATAGAGTAGAGCACGAGAAGTATCTCTATGAATGAGGCTGATTATTTAAATAGAACCTCTAATACCCATACCTTGTGCCTAATCATTTAACTATACACAAGTGCCGCATAACACGGCTACGTATCTATATCTTTCTCTTGATAGCAAGGACTACGGAATTGTGTTATTATTCGCCATTTTTACAGGGCTAGTCATTGACGTTATTTCACCCATCCTGCCTTCCTATTCTTTCTCAATATACCTATTAGGATTTCAGTATATTACAAAAGACATAAATATTTATCCTGTCTATTCAGGAAGAGGGAGTAGTTTTACATTAGTATACTCCCTAATCTACTAACAACCTGCGTCACGCTTTCGTCATACCACAGGTATATGACTCTCCGGTTTACACATATAATGTGCTTCATTTATTAATCGCAGGGAGTACTGCGATATATCATAAATATATGAGCCCATATATCAGGCAACGCCATACGAGCTCATACATACTCCGGCGCCATCATACGCTGAGTGGCGCCAAAAGGTTCTTAAAAAAAAAGACCGAGCCCGAAGGCCCGGTCATTAAGGCTACTTGAGTCTGATGGAAGCATTGCCCCCATCATTATCAATTACCCATTGACTGAGGCTGTCCGTGTCAACGACAACCTCGCCATCTATTGCTTTGAATATTGGATAAGATGTTGATTCCGACATCCTATCCCATGTAGTCAAGTCTCCCATTGGGAAGACTATGGGAGTATCCACTCCCTCTACATCACAAAGTAACCAGGGATTGCCCTTTTTGGACTTTCCCTTTTCGATTACCTCGACTTTGCGTCCCTCAAAATCAGGGACGTCTTTTAGTAGGGCCTTGACATTCGCCCTACCTTTTTCCCAATCCTCTAAAGGAATGGAAATTTTTCTTGTTTTCGAAGTTTTTGTTTCTTTAACTTCTTTTTGTTCTGTTACCATGTGATTTTAATTTTGGTTAATATTAGTTTTGATTCTCCAAAGGTACGGGGGGTTATAAGAGGATACCTTTGGCATCTACGGACACAACATTATCGTCATAGGGGGTTTACGGTAGGGGGGAGAGTTACGGTGGTGTTGTATTACGCGGAGTAGGTGTAGGGGGG
>DATFJG010000167.1:0-5099 GCA_035269305.1 Clostridia bacterium | reverse complement strand
ATAGGCTGGTATTTTTTTATCTCCATATACATAATCATTAAATTCTGACTCCATTCTATCACCTGTTAATCTAAATATAGCCTCCTGGATATCCTCATAATTAATTGTATGATCAGTTAAGTGATATTTATCATAGACCTTTTTAATAATATCTTTTAAGGAATAGTTATCATATGACATTTCCTGTATTTTATTATCTAAATATATTCCCAGGGCAAAACCTTTCATAAATTCATACTCAAAATGGTTTTGTGACTGCCCTTCATGTAATCTTTCATAGACCAGATAAGTATAATACATTTTAGCTAGATCAATATCCTTTTTAAATATTTCATAAGAAGATAGGAAACCCAGATAATATTCACCAAAACCTTTGGTTATACCGGTATTTGTCATAAGTGGACGACTAGGAGCTCCTTTCATAAATGATTGGACAACATGACAGGTTATCTCGAATTCTCTATCATCTGGCCACCAGTGCCATCCATTGCCCATAAAACCAAAACCAGGTGATATTTGAGTACCATCTTTAAATTCTTTTATTACTGGTATCCACAAATCAACCGGATAGGGATTATGACCAAATAAATCTACAAAATAATTATAAACTTTTGTTACTTTTTCTATATACGCTTCTGCTTCTTCATAAGTTGTCATAGCCCATTCGTCTTCATTAGCTTTTAATTGGGCAATTCTATGGATTGTACCATCAACTTCTTTTTCTGCGATAAAATCAATTTCTCCCATATAAAATCCTGAATCCATAAGATGTCTGTAAAGTGAAATTACATCACTTTCTTCTACAGCATAATGATTATCTATCTTTTTAAAAGGAGCCATAACTTCCCAGCCTTCTGGAGTATCTAAGGTTATATGTAAAGAGGAAGGTTCTTCAATCCATCCTGGGGATAGAAATAGAAATGCTGACCAGAAATACCCATAATCATCAGTACAATATACTACCGGTATCAGTTGATCTGAAAGAAAAGGATCAATATTATAGATTTGCTTTTCTACAGAATACTCAAAGTATGTTACATCAGGATCATAATCAATTTCGATATATTCTTCGTTTGACTTAATATCTAAATCTTGACTATCTGAATAAGCTTTAAGATCACTCATAAAGTCATGAAAGTTAAATTGTTCAGCATCTTTAGAATAACTTGGTAAAACTGGTAAATCGAATACTAATTTGTGAGTTTCGCTATTTATATTTTCTATCTTCACCTTGACATGAATGAAATCTGAATCATCATTAATTGTAGCATGATAATGTACTTTGGGTGCAGCAAAAGTGAAACCACTAAATAAAATCAAAATAACTAATAAAGCACAAAATGTTTTCTTCAATTTTTTAATTTTGGATTCCTCCTTAAAATTTGACGTTAATAATGTTATATAATAAATATAAAGATATCCATTTACATTTATTACTATTATTATCTATTTGACTGTTCATAAAAATTGTCCTTCAAAAATAATCTGATTAAGGAAAATGAGTGAATTTAAAAGATTGCTGTTTATTAATATATACAAATAATTAGGGTCATGGATTGATTAAAATATTTTTTGGCATAAAAAAATCCGCTAACCCTATATTATATAAAAAGGCTAACGGACTTTAAATGTTATTATTCGGTTTTAATACTTAAGTTCTTTCTGACAAGGAAAGTAATGTATTATCTATTTACATACTATTTATATATACCAAGTCCTATTATACAATCCACAAATTTATCCTTCTAGAATTCATCCAATACAAAAATAAGTAGGGGTGTCCTAGAAATCTTTATAGAAACATTTATTTTACATCAATTATTGACAACAATTAGGGTCCTGAACTATTTAAAAGCTTAATTTCTAAACGGGATTATTAAATAATATTGCTGGTGATTTCTTCTATTATTTTTTTGCCAAACTTCAGATACAATTCTATAATATTATGCGAAGTGTTGCTTTTATTACATCCAAACTTCTTTATAATCTTTTACAAATTCAGAAAATTTTATAGGTTCTTTACCTAATAGATTTTGTACTTCATTAGTAATTTTATTTGCTTTACCTAATTTTGCTACTGTATATAATCCTATCATTATTAATATTTTACCTATACTTAAACCTTCTTTTTTCTTTGTAATAAAAAACTTTATTATTGAAGGATCTTTATATACAATTTTTCTTCCCAATTCCTCTGATAAAATATTTGCTATTTCATAATAACTTAATGATTCTTTCCCTGTTAATTCGTAAGCTTTATTTTTATGTTCTTCTTCCCTTAATACTAGAGATGCTACTTCTGCAATATCTCTAACATCTATAAAATTTGTCTTCCCTTTACCAGCTGGAATATATATTTCATCATTTTCCTTAATCTCTTTTTTATGAGTTGTAGACAAATTTTGCATAAAGAAACTAGGTCTTAAAAATGTATAAGGTATCTTTTCTTTCTTAATAAATTTTTCTATTTTGTAATGAGGTACTAACGGATTATTTTCTACTCCCTGAAGAGAAAGAAATACTATATGTTTAATATCATTAATTTTTGCTTCTTTGATTACAGGTAAAATATATTTTTTTACTTTTGATATTGCTGGAGGACGAACCAATAACATTTTATCTATATGTTGTAAGGATTTTTTAATTAATTTTTTATTTTTAAAATCAAATTTTATGAATCTTAATTTATTATAATTTAGTTTCTCTTTTGCCTCATTTAAATCTCTCACTCCAGCTATAACATTAAAATTCTCTAGCTTACTGTTTAGAAGCTTTTTTATGGTTTCTTTTCCCACATTTCCTGTAGCACCTGTAATAAGTATTTGTTGTGTCATAGAATATCCTCCTAATTTTTAAAGCAACATTTCGTATAACAACTTCTTATTCCCGAATAACATTCGTATATGTATAATAATACAAATATAAACGAATTATATAATATTTATTATTACATATATTTACTATTTATTTAAAATATATTATAATCCTTCATAAAAATAAAAAAATCCCTCTAATTTACAGAGATAACAAAAAATAATTATATATATTTAAATTATATTTTGATTCAATTAATTTAAAATTTATTACTACACTCTAACTTTAAATCACCATCTTCCCACTTAACAATTGCACCTTCTCCTTTTTTTAACCTACCTTTAACATGATTTATAATCTTATTTTTATCCATATCATTAACCTCATACCCAGCTTCAGTTAACTCACTTAAAAGTTTATCTACTACATCATTTACAGTATTAAGCATCTTATTATCCGGATATTCCAGGAGAATACCATCCAGTACATCATCTACCTCATGAAGAATAACAGCTCCCTTGTGAAAGTATGGATCAATAACAGGGAAAAACTTCTTAAGAAAAATAAGTAAAACAGATAAAATAGGTAGAATAGAAAAAATAATTGTAATAACCATATTCCAGTCAATAGACATTATTTTAACCTCCTTTGAAATATTTATTAATACCATCAAAAATTGAACCTGCAGCTTTATTTCTAAACTTTTTTGTCTCTAAAAGTTCCCTTTCTTCAGGATTAGAGATAAAAGCACACTCAACCAGTATGGCCGGCATTGAAGTATATTTCAATACAGCAAGATTTCTTCTTTCTTTAATTCCTCTATTATCAAGTTCAAGCCTGTCCACCAAATTAGATTGAATAAATTTAGCCAGGCTATTTGCCTTTATCAGATAAATAATTTAATAGGTATCCTATCAAATTTAATAATAATTATGACAAATTCTAAAATAGAAAGGTGGGACATCGAAAAAGTACCATTTTTTCGCATACAATAAATACATACCACCATAAATACACTATATTTTGAAATACAAACTAAACACAGAGATAATCTTCCTTTTCTTGTCAGAATGTTTTTAATCATAATATGCTAAAAACACTTATATAACAGGGATAATAACGATATAATCCTCGATATAAGGCAAAAGTTTACTTGTAGTCGTGGTATAGTAAGGGCTAGCTCTTTATATGGGGGGTATAGAAGGGGTTATAGAGGGGTGGGGCATCGAAAGATTGCTACTTCCATGAGAATTAACAATAGTTAGGGCCATGGATAAATTTAATAATTTTTTAAGACATAAAAAAAATCCGCTAACCTTATAAATTATAAAAGGTTAACGGACTTTGTATGTTATTATTTGGTTTTGATATTTAAGTTCTTTCTGACAAGGAAAAAGTATTTTCTCTAGATATTAAATAATGAGTGGCCTCTTATTAGTTTTTACGGTTCATACCTAACATTAACCACTCTATCAATCAAGTTATTAATATTCTCCATATTATATTATCCTTCTGATAAATTAAGATAACTATTTCCAATATCTAACTTATTAACTGAATCTATACCAAAACTTTGTCCAATTCCTCTAAATTACCTTTAACACTATTCATTACTTCAGATATCAACATTACCTTCCATAAAATTCTTTTATAGATTTTTTTTTATTTTTCTTATACAAAAAAGGACTTTTTAAATGTATCTTTAATTAATAATTATAAAAAATGAGTATAAATACAATATTAGAAAGGAGGTATTTAAACATTTCAACACTAAAAGACCCCATCTTTTAGTTTATCCCTATTTTAATGCTGATAGATCGCCGTATGCGGTAAAAGCCGCCCGTACGGTGAAGGTCTACCGAAATCTTAAAATAAGATAGGTAGAAATGACATTTTTATTGATTTAGAAGAATGGAAATACCTCTATCAAGGAGAACATAGACTTGAAACGCCATATGCTTATGGATATTACCAAGACATTAAGATGGCTTTTATATATGAACCTGATGCAGAAGCAAAATATATAACTGGAGTATCATACCACGACTTTAAACAAAATGAGCATGCTGGTTCTACAATAAGACCAGTTATTTATGGATCAGATAATAAAAATCAACCAGATATTGAATTGTGGTCAGGCCCTTCCCGTCAATCGACGGGTGAAGGATGGGTAGAGGTTTATATTCCTTTAGCAGAACAATTGGAAATAGGCAGCTATGATTATTACTGGATTATCATAGAAATCACTAACCCTTCAGTCAGTTGGTCAGGAATTGGGGCAGATA
>DATFJG010000166.1:0-7840 GCA_035269305.1 Clostridia bacterium | reverse complement strand
AAAAAGAAAAAAGTTACAATAGCTTTAAGTCTTAACAAATTTGCAGATTGGAATTCTAAATTGTCAGTATGGAATTCTGGAGCGGGGGCTGAAAAAGTACAAAATTCATTTACTAACCAAGCCTTGAACCCATTATTTAATTATGGTACTAGGGCGGTTAGCACCTTAAATGCGGGTACTATTTGGTTTTATGACTTACCAAAAAAAGAGATTAAATCAAAAAAATTCACTAAAACAATGGATGCGCGAGATGTAAAAATTGAAAATGATATTTGGATTACAGACCCTCCCTATGCAGATGCTGTAAATTATCATGAACTATCAGAATTTTTTCTAGCATGGGATAAACATTTATTGAAAAAAGTTTTTCCTGAGTGGTATACTGACTCAAAAAGAGTATTAGCAGTTAAAGGTATGGGACAATCATTTAATGAAAGCATGAGTGAAATTTATAAAAATCTAGCTGATAAGATGCCTGATAATGGGTATCAAGTAGTAATGTTTACACATCAGGATGTAAAAGTTTGGTCAGAACTTACAATGATTTTATGGTCTGCAGGTCTAAAAGTAGTTTCAGCATGGAACGTTTCTACTGAGACTAATTCTGGGGGGTTAAAGGAAGGAAATTATGTTAAAGGTACAGTACTATTAGTCTTGCAAAAACAAACCTCTGATGATTTTGCATTTCAAGATGAAGTTTATGATGAGATTCAAGATGAGGTTAAAAATATGATTGATTCAATGAAAGGTATTGATTATAAAGATTTACCTGACTTTAATGATGCTGATTATTTATTAGCTTCTTATGCGGCAGCACTTAAAGTATTAACTAGTTATGGCGAAATTGAAGGAATAGATATTGATTATTGGCTTTCTGGTGATAGGGATAAAGAGAGTCCTGTAGAAAAGCTAATAAAGAAAGCTCGTGATGTAGCTAATAGTTATCTTATACCAGAGGAGTTCGAAAAAAATCATTGGTACGAATTGTCCAATGAAGAAAGGTATTATATTCGAGGATTGGAGCTTGAAATGAATGATGAACATACAATAGGAGCGTTTCAGGAATTAGCAAAAGGATTTGGCGTTAAAGATTATAAAGATATGTTTCATGACTTTGAAGCCAATAATGTTAGATTAAAAACCCCGTCTGAATTTAAGATGAGTTATCTTGATAATGAATATGATGAAGATAATTTTAAGGGATCGCTTGTTAGACATTTATTAGTTGCAATTTATGAAACTAAAGAGAATGACTCGACTGCTTCGGGAAGGACATACTTAAAAGGAGTATTTAATCAAAGTCAAGAGTATTGGTACAAAAAACCGATCATGAATGAAATACTAGCCTTTATATCTAAAACTAAAATGATTGATAATATGGAACACTGGTATGAAGAAGCTAGGTATGCAAGGTTGCTTAAAGAATCATTAAAAAATGAGGGTGTTTAGGTATAACTATGATAAGAAGATATTCTTCAAGGCGAGAGTCTATTTCAGATTCTCTATTAAATAAAAAATTAAAAAATGCTAAATCATATGATAGGATTGCTGGTTATTTCAGCAGTTCTATCTTTGAAATAGCAGGAGAGGCTTTAGATTCTATAGAGGGAAAGATTAGAATTGTTTGTAATTCTGATTTATTACCCGAAGATGTAAAAAGAGCAAAAACCGCTCAAAAAGCAATAAGACGTGAATGGTGTGAAACTCAACCTGAAAAATTCAAAAATAATGATGATCGTTTCAAAAAATTATATGAATATTTAGCGTCTGATAAATTGGAAGTAAGGGTGTTGCCTAATAAAAAGTTTGGATTAATTCATGGTAAAGCTGGTGTTATCACACTAGAAGATGGTAATAAGACTTCGTTTTTAGGCAGTGTGAATGAATCCAAAGCAGGTTGGAAAATAAATTACGAGTTAGTATGGGAAGATGATTCTAAAGATGCAGTTAAATGGGTTCAAGAAGAATTTAATGCATTATGGAATAGTCCTTCTGCTATTAAATTACCTGATTTTATTATTAAAGATATTAAAAGAATTTCAGCAAGAGAAGTAATAGATGATATAGAGGAAGCAAAAAAAGAAGAAGATTTACCTGCTGCAGTGAGTATTGAGACTCCTATTTACAGAGAAAATTTAGGTTTATGGGAGCATCAAAAGTATTTTGTTGATGAAGTATTTAAAGAACACAAGAAGCCAGCCAATGCTAGATATGTTTTAGCGGATCCTGTGGGTTTGGGTAAAACTCTACAGTTAGCATTAAGTGCTGAATTAATGGCTTTATATGGTAACAAACCTGTTTTAATAATAGTACCTAAAACTCTTATGCAACAATGGCAGGATGAATTAAAAGATATGCTTTATCTTCCTTCTGCTAGATGGGATGGTACTAACTGGATAGATGAAAATGAAATAAGATATCCAAACAGAGGGAGAGAAGATATTGTTAAATGCCCTCGGAAAATTGGTCTTGTTTCTCAAGGTTTGTTCACAGCCAAATCAGAGTCAGCAGATTATTTGTGTAGTAAAAATTATGAATGTGTAATAGTGGATGAAGCACATCATGCAAGGAGAAAACGTATAGATGATAATGAGAATTTTTATTCGTTTGATCGCACTAACTTATATGATTATTTATTAGAATTAGCACCACGAACAAAAAGTATGTTATTGGCCACTGCTACACCTATACAGTTACATCCTGTGGAACTTTGGGATCTTTTAAACATTTTATCGTGTGGTAGTGATAAAGTTTTGGGTACTAAAAATTCTTTATGGAGGAGAAAAGGTTTCATAAATAAGGGTTTAGAAATAATTAAGAATAAGGGAGCTGAACTATCTAATACAGAAAAATGGCGTTGGATAAAAAATCCATTTCCTCCTTCAAAAGAAGATTCATATTATTCTATGTTAAGAACATCTGCTAATATAAGTGAAGATACAGTAGTATTTCCAAAGCAGTATCATGAACTAGAACAGCATGAAAAATCCTATGTGGAATCCTTAATGAATGATTTTTTTGAATTACATAATCCTTATATAAGGCATGTAATAAGAAGAGAAAGGGAATATCTAGAAAACAAGAAAAATCCAAAGACTGGAGAACCATATTTAGAGAAAATTGAAGTAGAAATTATTGATGAAGATCCTTTATTATTGACAGGTTATATGAAATCAGCGTATGAATTTGCTGAAGAATTTTGTAAAATGATAGCAAGCCGAGTTAAGGGCGGTGGATTTTTAAAGACACTACTGTTAAAAAGGATTGGTAGTTCTATTCAGGCAGGTAAAAAAACAGGTTTAAAGTTAAAAGAAGAATGGGGACAAAACAATCAAAATTTAGATTCCCTATCAGAAGAAGAGGAAGAAAATAGAAGCGAAATAAAGGACTTAACACATGAAGAAGAAGAAATGCTTCATAAATATGTTGATGCATTAATGTCAAATGAAGCAGAGGACCCTAAGTATAATAAACTTGTAGAATTATTAAATAGAGAAAAGTGGATAGAAGAGGGAGTAATAATTTTTTCTCAATATTATGATACTGTAGAATGGATTGCTAATAAACTGTCAACAGAGTTTCCAAAATCAAAAATAGGTGTTTATGCTGGTAGCAATAAAGCAGGATATTTTATTAACGATGAATTTCATAAAGAATCTAAAGATGATATAAAGAGAATGGTGATGAATTATGATTTAAAAATATTAGTGGGTACTGATTCAGCTTCAGAGGGTCTTAATTTACAAGCTTTGAGAAGGCTTGTTAATATTGATATGCCATGGAACCCTACACGTCTAGAACAAAGGAAAGGCCGCATACAACGGGGAGGACAAAGATTTGATAAGGTGTTCTTATATAATATGAGGTATAAGGATTCAGTTGAAGACAGAGTTCATGAATTATTATCTGAGAGATTAAAAAACATTACTGATATCTTTGGTCAAATTCCTGATGTATTAAAAGATGCATGGATTAATGTTGCAATAGATAAAAAAGAACAAGCTAAAAAAGTTATTAATAATATTCCTAATAAACATCCCTATGAAGTTAGATATAATAATCAAGTAGATACAGATGATTGGGAAACTTGTAAGAAAATTTTAAATAAGAGTACTAAAATGAAAGAATTAAAAACTTCTTGGTAAAATATTTTTTAAGAAGATATGTATTTTTATATCATTATAGATACAATCTCCTATAAAAAAGTAGGATAAACTTAGAGGTGAAAAAATGTCTTATAATAATTCCGAAGAATATCACTATGAGGTTAAGAAAATATTTGGGAAGATTAAATTATCTGATGATTGGGAGCTTAGAGTAACTAAAACTAAGTGGTTTAATAATAAAGAAAAATATGATATAAGAAAATGGAATCAAGATGGAAATCCAGGTAAGGGGATAACTATTAATGAAAATCAATTAAACAAACTATTCGAAATCATTGAAAAAAATATTATTTATCCGAATGATTCTTTTGAAGTTAATGATGTAGTAGAAAATATTATAAATAGGAAAAGAGGCAAAGTGAAAAAAGTAAATGATGATTTTTTAATAGTAAATCCTTCAGAAAATAAGGACAATGCAAAATGGAAGAAGATTAATTGTAAATTCATTAAAAAAGGTAGAATTACATATAAAAGTGAAAACAAATAAATGGGGTTATTTCATTTAGCGTGAAGGAGTTTTATAAATATGGATAATAATCAATTGGATATCACTGGTAAAAATGCTGATTGGGACGGAATACAAAAATACGCTCTCTCTTTTAATGCATATGAATATTGGAATGAAACTAGTAAAGCAGCCAAAATAGCTAATCAACAACGCAAAAAATATCATGAAGAAGATACTTTAACTAATAATGTAACAAAGCTTAAGACCTGCTTATTTATTGAACAAAGAAGACATCATCATTATGGTTGGACGCCTTCGGATGATATGAATGATATTAATAACTTGATTGATAAAGGTTTAATGTTAGGTATGAACCGTAAAAACTAATAACAGGCCACTCTATATTTAATATCTAGATAAAATACTTTTTCCCTGTTAGAAAGAACTTAAGTATCAAAACAAAATAATAACAATCAAAGTCCGTTAGCCTCTTTATAATTTATAAGGTTAGTGGATTTTTTTATGCCTAAATATATTTCAATTTATCCATGACCCTAAGTATTGACAATTATCAAGCAAATAGAAATGTTTCGATGCCCGACCCTTTTATAATCCCCTATATAATCCTTCATATAAAGAGCTAACCCTATACCACAGCCACAAGTAAACTTTTGCCTTATATTGAGGATTATATGCCTATTATCCCTGTTATTTAAGTGTTTTTAGAATATTATGATTAAAAACATTCTGACAAGAAGAGGAAGATTATCCCTGTGTTTAGTTTGTATTTCAAAATGCAGTGTATTTCTGACGATATGTATTTATTGTATGCTAAAAAGTTTTAATCTTTCGATGCCCGAACCTTTTATTCAAAGACTTTATTTATGAAGGATATTTATTGTGAATATACAAATAGATAGTATGATTGTGATTAACCGTTTAAAATTAAAAGAATATATAAGTTAAGTTTTTCTATGTTCAATTAGATAAATAATATAATCTTTTATGAGGAGAGTGTCAATGAAAACTTTATTAGGACATTTATATTCAAAAATTGAAGGTTCTCCAGAAGATTTAGCCACTGAAAGTTTACAGTATATTATAGAAAGTTCAGATAAGGCTAAAAAGATATTTTTAAAGCATCTTTATAGAGAAGCTGGTTTAGAAGCAATCAATGATAATTTGTATTTCAAAACTCAATTGGCTGGAAAAAATTTAGAACGTCCTGATCTTATTGGTATAAATGATAAAAGAGAAGAAGTAGTCATAATTGAATCTAAATTTTGGGCGGGACTTACTAGTAATCAGCCGGTGGAATACTTGAAGAGATTAGAAAGGTCAAGTTATGAGGGGAATAAATTGATGGTATTTATATGCCCGAATCAAAGGACTAATTCTCTATGGAATGAATTAATTCGAAAATGTAATATTGATGAGAGCTATAGAGATCTTTCTTGTACTAAGAATAATTATATAGATATTACTAAAAATATTAATATGATTATAGTTTCTTGGAACAAAATCCTTAAAGTCATAAAACATGAACTAATAACTAATAATTTAGAAAAACTCAAATCTGATATAACTCAATTGGAAGGGCTTTGTTCTAAAATGGATGAAGAAGCCTTTTTGCCTTTAAAAGGAGAAGAGTTAGGAATAGAAATACCTAAAAGAATTTATGGTTATTATAATTTGATAACTAAAGTTATTGATAAACTAGAAAGATTATCTATGGTTAGTAAGGAAGGTCTAAAAAGCAGTTCCTCTTTTGGTAGATATACGAGATATCTATATATTAATAATTGGGGGGTTAGCTTAGAATTAAACTTAAAATACTGGATTGAAAAATCAGAAACTCCTTTTTGGATTGGTATAAAAGATAATAATTGGGATTATTCAGCAGAAATAAAAGATGATTTAGTGGGGTTAAGAGACATAAATATTAATCAAATATTCAGAGGCAAATATGGATTTACATATATACCATTATTTTTACCATTAGGAGTAGATGAAGCTACTGTTATAGATAGTGTAGTTAATGATATTAAAAGAATATTTAATAGATTAGGAGTATGTAAATAAAAATATATTAGATTAAAACAGAAGTGATTTAAATACACTTGGTTATATTAAAAAGGAGTTAAAACGATTATAAGATTTAACATAGTGGGAGGTGATACTCTATGTTGCCAGGTCCGGTTTTGATACTACAGTGTCCATATTGTAATAATAAATTAAAAAAGGATACATTAAGGTCAGGCAATACGTTTAATGCCAAATATTGGACTGATGGGAAACGTGAAGCTCCAATGCTACCGGATAGCATTGTTGTTACTATATGTAAAAAATGCGACAACTATTTTTGGGTAGAAAACGCTGAAATTATAGATGAGATTGATCCTGGTGAAGAGCAATATATAAATTTAGAATATTTGGAAGAGTTATCTTTAGAACAATATATTGATTCATTGAAGAAAGTAGAAATACGTTCTGAAGAAGATACTTTTTATTTGTTACTTCAAATTTGGTGGAAGTATAATGATTATTTTCGTGAAAATAATGCAGATAAATTATCTCAAAATATTAAAAATAAAATACCATCTTTATTAAATAGATTATTAAAACTATTTGATGAAAATGATGATAACGATCTAATGATGAAGGGCGAACTTTTGAGAGAATTAGGTCGATTTGCTGAAGCAGAAAAAACATTAAATAAAATAAATACTCCTGAGTATAGCCAGGCAAAGCAATTTATATTAGACTTGGTAAAAGATGAAGTTTCTGAATTAAGAGAATTAAAATTTTAAGACTTCTAGAATCCAATAACACAAGAGAAAATAGCTAAAATAGACTTAATTATATCTCATAGTGAAAAATAAATTGAGGAATAGAGCTGAAAGGAGCATATTATGGATGCGGAAAATGATTCAACTAATAGAGTTAGAGCAAAAAAATAATCATGGAAAACCGTTGATATGCCACAAGATAAAGTAATTTTACCTATTAAACAGAAATATTCAAAAGAAGAATATAATAAGTTAAAGCAAGGGTTTATTCCAAAAGTAATGGAAGAAAAATGGTTCATTTACTTTGAAGAACAAAAACTTTATTTTAATAGAAGTTGGACAGGACTTTGTGTATATGAATTAAACTTTATAAAAGATAATGGAAAATATATAATATCAAAAGGTTATCTTAATGGTAAAATAGCAGAACAAAGAGA
>DATFJG010000165.1:0-12703 GCA_035269305.1 Clostridia bacterium | reverse complement strand
GTTAATAGTGAAGATGAAGGCGCCATATCAGGGGATGTATCATTAAATTTCATGACAATACCTGCTTTAAAAGCTTATATCGAAAGCCAATCAATTTTTGATACTAAAGGCACTTTAGTTGAGAAACAGTTTGATTCACCCTTTGAAAAGTATGCGTCTTTATTAGCTAAATCAGATGAAAACGAAGATAACATATTATCAAACTATTTAGAAACACGGGAGATTGATCCAGTAAATAATTTCATAAGAAAAGATATGTTTTTTGTTGGATCAGACAGAAGTGTTTCAGCAGATATCATGACACATCCAGAAAGCTTATTAGGTAATAATTCTGTATTATTTGACTATGATTTTGGTTTTAAGAAGAATGGTTTAGAAGCTAACTTAGTTTTTGAAGACGAGATCATTATTAATGAAAGCCATGAGTTTCTATCAGTTGTCGCAAAGGCAGAGAGCATTAATAATCATGAGTTAGGTATTGCCCTTGTAGATTCTTATGGTAAAAGTCACTTATTATCACTCACGAGTGCTATTGGTTCTGATGAATGGGAAATTTATGAAGTAGAGTTACCACTAGATATTGTTTATCCGGCGAGAGCTCAAAGAATATATGTTAGAAGTACTTCTAATGAGCAGCAGATTTTCGGTAAACTAAATATCGATGGCATATTATTAGCAGATACAAAGGAAGTAGCTGAGGAGGAATAGGATATGAGTAAAAAAATTATAGTTTTTAGTGTTTTTATCATTGTATTAGTAATGTCTGCATCCTTTGCTACTGATGCACAAGAACAAGAATATCAAGAACAAAAACGACAAGAAGAGTTAGATGAAGCTTATAATTTAGGGGCAGAATGGGGAGACGATTCTGGACGTGTTTACGGTTATAAAGATTATATAAATGATAATGAAGAAGATTGGTATGCAGCTTATCTTGCAGTTTACCCATCTAGAGATTATGTACTTGATTTTTTCAATCTACCAGAAGATGAAGACGAAGATGGTGATGTGGATGACGATCAAAGAGAATTAAACAATGAATTTATTGATGGTTTAAGAGATTCCTTCTATCATGCTTATTTATCAGGGTATAACAATGAAGTCGAATCAGCAGTTGATGCAGAAACTGAAACTGAAACAGCTGCCCAAGAACATGGAGAATTTTTTGGTGAGATGGATGGACAGATTAAGGGGAAAGAAGCTTTTAGAACTGGACAGAACAATGATTTTACGAAACATTATCCAGCAGAATCATATATTCGATCCCGTTATCGATTAGGCAAAGAATCAGATAGTTTTAACGGCTATAATGATATTTTCTTAGAAAATTATAAATTGTATTTTCAAATAGGTTTTGAAAATGCTTACAGGGAAGCTAATGTCAATACAATTAACTCTGAAAAAGGAACAGCTTATGAAAATGGCTATGACCTTGGTTATGCTGCTGGTGAAGCGGCTGCTTCTAGAGATTTTTCAATGGAAATCAATTCTGATTGGTCAGATGCATATAATAAGTTTAATAATGAAATGAATGTATTTACTAGATATAATCTTTTCAGAGTGAATAGCGAATACAGTGAAGGATTTATTGCGGCGTTTAAAGAAGGTTATGAGATCGGTTATAATGATAATTATATAGCTTTAAATACTGAAATCGAAAGTCGAAATACTAACTTCAAAAAATTATCATCTACTGAAACAGAAATTACTTATTCAAATTATAATGTGGAGTTTATTGATGGGAACATGTCGTCTTATACAACGAATCCTATAAGTATTCTTGTACCAGATGGTGCTGTATATGCACCGAATGCCTACATTGGCATATCAGAAAGTCCAGTATATCATTTAAATACAGAAGATAGATACTTGGGATCTGATGTTTATGAAGTATCCGTAATGAATAAAAGTAATCAATTGATTTTAGAAAAACCAATTGAACTTAAATTTGACTTTTATGGGGATACAAGAGCTGCCATATACAAATATGTTAATAGACAATGGTTGTACTTACCAACAAGATTTGGTGAGAATGAGCTAATTACAGATATATCTTCCGGAAGTTTTCAAGGTGGACTATATTCTGTAATCGTAGACAATGCCTACGTACCCAATAAAAATATATCCTTACATTGGGCCAACGAAGATTTAAGAACCTTTGTAAAAAGAGGTTACATACAATCAAACTATAATCCTGATTTAACTTTAACTAGGAAAGAATTTGCTTTAATGATTTATAGAAATACTTATGGCAATAGGGATCAGTATTATCCTGAAAAAGTTGTATTTGAAGATAAAGAAGACTTTGGCGCTTTTGCAAATGCTATCAACTTTATGGTCGAAAAAAACTATATGCAAGGAGTAGGCAACAATATCTTTGATGCCAATGGATTAATTACTTTTAAAGAAGTTGAGATTGTAATGAATCGTATTTTAGAGCAACCTTTTACATGGGATAATCTTTCTGAAGATATGTTAACCGAACGATTTCATCAATCAAAGGCAAATAGTTTATTATCTAACCCTATCAATAGAGGCGAGTTAATTTATATGTTAAATAAAGTTTTAGGCGACCAAATATTATTTGAACAATAATCAAAATGAAGGAGTGTTTATGCAAGTTTTAGTTTTTATCTTTGGATTAATCTTTGGTAGCTTTTATAACGTATTAATCTATAGATTACCAAATGATCAATCAATTATTAAACCGCCTTCAACATGTGGTTACTGTAAAGAGCAACTTAAAGCACTGGATTTGATTCCGGTGCTTAGTTATGTTATTTTAAAGGGTAGGTGTCGATACTGTAACCATAAGGTTTCGATACAATACCCACTTGTTGAACTGACGACTGGTGCAATTTTTCTTATAATGTACAGTATTTATGGATTAAACATCTATTTTTTTAAAGCCATAGTATTATCATCTATTGTCTTAATTATGTCAATGATCGATTTTAAGCATTACATTATTCCAGATGAACTATCGATTTTTACGATACTTTCTGGTATAGTTTTTTTCTTAATTATAGGGGAGATGTCCTTTAAATCACTAGTACTTGCTTTTTTACTTGGTGGTGGGTTTTTATTCCTTATTGCTTTATTTGGGCCCATGGGCGGTGGTGACATAAAGATTATGGCTGGTTTTGCCTTATATCTAGGTTTAGAAAAAACAATTTTAGCATTAATGCTATCTTTCATACTTGGTGGTGTGATAGGTATATTACTGATTGTTTTTAAGATTAAAGGGCGAAAGGATCATATACCTTTTGGTCCCTTTCTAGGACTTGGAACCCTTATGTCCTTTCTTTATTTTAACGAAATATTTACCTGGTATATTAATATCTTACGATAAATAGTTAATTTAACAAAAAAGTTTAATAAATATGCAAAGATGGTATAATATAAGTAGTGATGACTCATTACTTATATTTTTTTGGGAGGAAAGGCATGAATGTACATAATTATATGGAAAATGAAGTAGACATCTTATTAAAAGATATTTTAAAAAATTATTCAGATGTCTGTCAATGTGACCATTGTCTAGCAGATATTAAAGCCTTAGCTTTAAATGACTTAAAGCCACATTATGTTGTTACCCATAAAGGTGAATTGTATACTAAATTAAATGAGTTAAATCAACAGTTTGAAGTTGATATTTATAAAGCACTTATAGATGCTATTAAAAAAGTAAAGGAGAGACCACATCATGAACAATAACATTTATTTAATTGGTATGATGGGTTCTGGTAAAAGTACTATTGGTGAGTTACTTGCTAAGAATCTCTACTATAAGTTTATTGATGTAGATGATTTTATAGTTGAACATTCAGAATATGAATCCATTAATGAGATTTTTGAAAAAAAAGGCGAAAAATTTTTCAGAACATTAGAGAAGGAAGCCATGAAAGAAATTTCAAAATTTGAAAATAAAATCGTTGCAACCGGTGGTGGTGTCATTCTTAATGATGAAAACATTCAAATGATGAGTTCTTCAGGTTTAGTTCTTTATTTAAAATCTGACATAGATCATTTGGTTAATCGTTTAGAAGGCGCAACAGATCGGCCTTTACTGAAAAATGAAGACTTAAAAGATAAATTGAATACATTGTATAGTAATCGAAAAGATTTGTATAATAAAGCCGCTAATTTAGTCTTTGAAATAACTTCAAAAGATAAACAAAGGATCATAGAGGAAATACTTAAAAGGTTAGAGGGTGATTATGATGAATATTTTAGTGATTAATGGTCCAAATTTGAATCAACTTGGGAAAAGAGATGAAAATCATTATGGTTCCTTTACATTAGATGATTTAATGAATCAAATGATTAAAAATTTTCCAGAAGTTAACTTCGATTTTTTTCAATCAAACTATGAAGGCGCTATTATAGATGAATTAGAAAAATATGAAACCTATGATGGTATTATAATCAATCCAGGGGCCTTCACTCATTATAGTTATGCTATAAGGGACTGTATTGAGTCAATCCCTAAAATAATAATTGAAGTCCATATTTCAAATGTATATAATAGAGAGGACTTTAGAAAAGAATCCGTTGTTTCACCTGTATGTACAGGTAAAATTTCTGGATTAGGAAAATATAGTTACATTTTAGCTGTAGAATATATTGTTAATAATTAATAGGAGGACGAAATGATTAAAGCAGGAGATTTTAGAAATGGTGTAACTTTTGTAATAGATGGTGAGCCATGTATTGTCGTTGATTTTCAACATGTTAAACCAGGAAAAGGTGCTGCTTTCGTACGCACAAAGTATAAGAGCTTGTTAAGTGGGACGACGAGAGAAGATGCTTTTAGCCCAACGGATAAGTTTGAAAAAGCGCATATCGATACAAAAGAGATGCAATATTTATATAATGATGGTGAACTATTCTATTTTATGGATACAGAAACTTATGTACAAGTACCTGTTATGCGAGAGGTTATGGAAAAAGCAATCGATTATTTAAAGGAATCTGAAATTGTTAGTCTTGTGTTTTATGATGGTAAATGTATTGATGTTGACTTACCAATCTTCGTTGAGTTAGAAGTAGTTTATGCTGAACCAGGTATTAAAGGTGATACGGCTTCTAATGTTACAAAGCTTTGTCGAACAGAAACAGGTGCAGAGTTCCAAGTACCTTTATTTGTTGTAGAAGGCGATGTTATTAAGGTTGATACAAGAACAGATGAATACGTTACAAGAGTATAGGAGGGATTTACATGAGTGAAAGCAAACAGATAAATAAATTTGAAAATGGAAATGTGAATATTTCTGATGAAGTTTTAGAAACCATTGCAACCATCGCAACAGAAGAGGTTGATGGGGTTAGCGGTTTAAGTGGTACCTTAGCTGATGATCTAGGTGGTTTATTTAAAAAGAATAATTACAAAAAAGGCATTAGTATTAAAGTTGAAGAAAACAAAGTGATTATTGATTTAAACATTTTAGTTGATTTTGGTGTCAAAATACCTGATGTTTCATGGACAGTTCAGGAAGCTGTTAAATCCTCTGTAGAGAATATGACTGGTTTGAAAGTAGAAGAGGTAAATATACACGTTGATGGTATTCGTGAAAAAAAGGACTAATTAATAATAGAATCTAAAGTAAAGGTGAGTTTGATGAGTAGAAAAAAAGCGAGAAAAGAAGTAATGGTAACCATGTATCAAATGGATATTAATGATGCTTATGATTATGAGTTACAAGTTAAAAATTTAAAAGAAAGAATCACAGATATTCATGAACTACATTATGCTAAAAATATCATTAAAGAATTTCTTAAGGATAAAGATATGGTTGATGACCATATACGGATGAATTTAACCAATTGGCATATCACAAGACTTCCTAAAGTAGATTTTGCCATCTTAAGATTAGCTATTACAGAATTCTTCTATTTTGATGACATTCCAATTGAAGTATCTGTAAATGAAGCCATAGAAATGGCAAAGGAATTTTCTGATGATGAATCGGCCAAATTTATTAACGGTGTTCTTGGTGGTGTTATTGAAAAAGGAAATTTAATTCATGAATAAAGATCTTTATTTAGGTATTGATACCAGTTGTTATACAACATCTATTGGTGTCGTAGATGACCAAAATCAATTAATGATTAATAAAAGAAAAATACTCAAAGTGAAAAGTGGGAAGCAAGGTCTTAGACAATCTGAGGCCTTTTTTCAACATGGGAGTAATCTTGTGACTTTATATGAGGAATTGCTCTCAGAAATAGATGTTGATAGGATTAAATGCATTTCTGTTAGTACTCAACCAAGAAACTTAGAAGATTCGTATATGCCAGTTTTTCTAAGTGGTGAGCAATTTGCTAAGACTATAGCTTTGACACTAGGCAAAAAAATCAAAGGATTTTCCCATCAGGAAGGTCATATTATGGCTTCACTTATGACAAGTGATTTAGTATTAGAAAAAGAAATGAAATTTTATTCTTTACACTTATCCGGTGGGACAACAGAATTACTCTTATGTCAAAAGAAAGACAATCGGATCACCTCTAAAATCATTGGTGGTTCTTTAGATATTTCTGCAGGACAGTTAATTGATCGTGTAGGCGTAAAAATGGGTCTTCAGTTTCCTTGTGGTAAAGAAATGGATCATCTAACTCAGAAATCAAGTACAAAAGATTTATATCCTATTTCAGTAAAAGGATTATATTTTAATCTTTCAGGCTTAGAAAGCTATGGCTATAAACAATTAGGTAAAAAAGCTAATGCTGACCATGCCAAAAGTTTACTATTAAGTTTTAGCAAGACAATTGTTAAAACTTTACACAACTTAGAAAATGACTACCCAATTCTATTAACCGGGGGGGTCAGTGCCAATAGTATTTTGAGAGAAACATTAAAAAATAACTTTAAGAATGTATTTTTTGGTGTGCCTTCTTTGTCAACGGATAATGCAGTAGGAATCGCACAATTAGGAAAGTTGGGTTCAGAATGAAGTTAAGAAAATTAAGTGTTAAGGAAGTTAATTCTTATGCGCAAAAACTATTATCTTATGATCCAATACTTAACAACATAATAGTTGAAGGAGAAATTTCAAATTTTACTGCCCATTCTAGTGGGCATGCATACTTTACTTTAAAGGACGATGAGGCTAGGATTAGTTGTATTATGTTTAGTCGTTACTTTTCAGCAGTAGAAGATCATTTTAAAGATGGGGATCAGGTAGATTGTAAAGGTGATATTTCTATTTTTGTTAGAGATGGAAAGTTTCAATTGTACGTAAAAGAAATGAAAAAAGCTGGTCTTGGTGCCTTACATATTAAGTTTGAAGATTTAAAAAAACAATATAAAAAGCTAGGGTATTTTAAAGATGAACATAAAAAAGAAATTCCAAGATTACCTAAAAAGATTGGGATCATTACTTCTGATCAAGGCGCAGCCATTAAAGATGTTATCTCGGTTTTTAATAGAAGAAGTACATTAGTTAACGCTGTTGTTTATCCCGTTAGCGTCCAAGGTGATTATGCTAAGGATGAAATTGTTAAAGCCCTTGATTATTTTAATAATAAAACTGCTGTAGATTTGATCATTATGACAAGAGGTGGGGGTTCCATAGAAGACTTATGGGCTTTTAATGAACCCATAGTGGTTGAAAGTGTTTATCATTCAAATATACCCATCATTAGTGGTGTAGGCCATGAAACAGATTTTACTTTAGTTGATTTTGTTGCTGATTTGAGAGCCCCAACGCCTTCAGCTGCTGCTGAAGTTGCCATGGTAGCCAATGATACCTTAATGGATCAAATAGAGCAACTGAAAGTTTCTTTGATGAATGGATACAAGGATAAAATTAATCTTGAACGGAACAGATTAGAAGCATTATCTTTAGAGAAACTAATGATTCGAAAGAAAAATCAAATTAGTCAACGGTATCAAAATTTAGATAACATTCATTTTAAATTAAATCAGTTAATGAATAATGTTCTTAAGGGCAAGAAAAACCAATTAGAAAATTTAGTTTTAGCCTTGAATCACAACAATCCTATTGAAATTCTTTCAAAGGGTTATTCAATAACTATGAATACATCAAAAGATACTGTAAAAGAGATTAATGATGTGACAGTCGGTGAAAAGATATATACTAAACTTAGTGATGGTTTGATTACAAGTAAAGTGATAAACATTATTGGAGATGATGAACATGAGTAAGACCTTTGAAGAAAATATAAAATCTTTAGAAACAATAGTTAAAACTTTAGAAGCAGATAATAGCAATTTAGATGAGTCAATGAAAGCCTTTGAAAAGGGCATTAAATTATATAATGAATGTAACGAGTTATTGAAAAATGCTGAAAATAAGATTGAAATTTTAAATAATAAAAGTGAAAAGTAGGTGAATATATGAAGTTTTTAATGGCTTTAGAAGCCTATCAAAAGTATATTAATGAATATCTAGAAGAAATGAACTTCTCAAGTAGTAATGAACATTTACTTTATTTAAATGAAGCCATTGATTATTCACTGTTAAGTAATGGAAAGAGAATAAGGCCAGCCATGAATATTGTGTTTTATGAAATTTTTGGTGGTAACCGGGAGGATATCATTGAGTTTTCTGCTGCTATTGAATTAATTCATACCTATTCCTTAATTCATGATGATTTACCAGCAATGGATGACGATATTTTACGTAGAAACAGAGCGACTTGTCATATTAAGTATAACGAAGCCACGGCAATATTAGCAGGTGATGCTTTATTGAACCAAGCCTATGAAACCATGTTTTCTTATCTAGAGAAAAATTTTAGCTTAAGTACTTTGAAGGCTTGCCAGTATCTTGCGAAGGCATCAGGTAAGTATGGTATGATCATTGGTCAAGTGGCAGATATGGAACTAAAAAGAGAAAACCAAAGTGTTAATGATTTAATTTTTACGAATAAAAACAAGACTGGTGCTTTGATTAAAGCTTCTATTGTGACGCCTGCTCTTATGACAAATCAACCCCAAGAGCTTATCAATGGGTTAGAAAAGTATGCAGATTCAATTGGTATGGCTTTTCAATTAAAAGATGATTTACTTGAATATGCTGGTGATGAGTTTACATTAGGTAAATCCATCGATAGTGATGAAAGAAATAATAAAAAGACATATATTCGTTACATGGGTTATGAGAAAACTGAGAAAGAATTAGAAAAATTAGCTAAAAAATCCATGACTATTCTTAAAGAAATAGGCATAGAACACGATTTAATTTATGAAATGACAGAATTTATTTTTAATCGGAAGCATTAATATGTTATAATTAATTGTTGCGTGATGTAGTATTCTAGTCACGATGAATATTCTCGAAGACGGGGCTAAAAATTCGTTTAAGGGCATATCGATGAAGTTCCTGTAGAAGGCTTTTGACGCCCAGTTGAGGGTCTGTTATGGGAAAAAGATGTTAGGGCATTTCACAACGGCATGTGGAACTACCCCTAAGATCGCGGAGGCTCATATTTATTTATGAGTATACCTAATCATTACATTGTTTTGATTTTGATTAGTGTAGCCTGCCTTGAGTGGAAAAGGTGGATTCATGAAACCAAACTGCAAAAGAGGGTAGGGAATATTCTGAGTGTATGGGAAATCCTCTAGACTATTCCGTATGGAGTTAATAAATGGAATGAAGTACAAACTAAGTGGTGATTCGGTGTTTAATAGCTTTTGAATGGAAACGGCTGATTCGGTGACGAATTAGTAGGCTGTTGGGAAATCCTACCGAACCTAAGTTGTAAAATTAACATTTATTAATATCACGCAACCATTTATGAAAGGAGCTAAGTATGAAAAACGATAATCGTTGGATTTTGAAAATTGTATTGATTACTTTTATATTAGCTATTTTCATGAGTGTTATTGCTGATATGGCATTAAGGAAGACAAGTATTGTTTTTGCTTCGATGTTGTTAATAATTATTATTTTTATAGGCGTCTTTTTTGACACCATAGGAATATCAGTAGCTGCAGCCAGAATTGAACCTTTTAATTCAATGGCAGCCCAGAAGAAGAAAGCAGCGAAGCATTCAATTTACTTAATAAAAAATGCAAGTATGGTAGCGAATTTTTGTAACGATGTTGTAGGTGATATTGCAGGCATTGTTAGTGGCGCTGCTGGTGCCATCATTATTATGAAAATAATGGCTTATAATTTACCATTTGTAGACAAAAGTATCATTACTGTTTTATTAACAGCTATGATTGCTTCACTAACCGTAGGCGGTAAAGCTGTTGGGAAAATTATTGGTATGCATCATTCTCAATTTGTTGTAGAAAAAGCAGGCAAATTAATATATTATTTTGACGTGATTTTTAAGTTAAATATAACAGAATAGAGGTTTTATGTATAAATTATTAGATGATATAAAAGAACCAAAAGATATAAAAGACTATAGTACAAAAGATTTGGCAAGGTTATCAGTTGAAATAAGAGATTTTTTGTTAAAAAGTGTTTCAACAACTGGTGGTCATCTTGCTTCAAATCTTGGTGTGGTTGAACTAACGATTGCTTTGCATTATACCTTTGATTCCCCAAAGGATAAGTTAATTTGGGATGTTGGACATCAGTGTTATACACATAAATTGCTAACGGGTAGAAAAGAAGGTTTTAGAAATTTAAGATCTTTAGATGGTATGAGTGGTTTTATTAAAAGAAATGAAAGTGTACATGATATTTATCAAGCTGGCCATTCCTCTACATCAATTTCTGCGGCAATAGGTATGGCAAAGGCTAGAAGTATAAATGATGAAGACCATCATATTCTGCCAATTATTGGCGATGGAGCCATGACAGGTGGGATGGCATTTGAAGCCATTAATTATTTAGGACATTCAAAGGAAAAAGTAATTATTGTTTTAAATGATAACGGCATGTCTATTGATAAAAATGTCGGTGCCATTGCTAAGGCTTTAGCAAATCTTAGAAGTTCTAAAGCTTATGATACCGTAAAAAAAGATACAAAATTCTTATTAGAAAAGGTTCCGAAGATCGGCGAAAAAATTGAAGACAAACTATCTAAAGTGAAAAATAGTTTAAAATATATGTTATTACCAAATATGCTATTTGAAGAGTTAGGCTTTACTTATATTGGTCCCATTGATGGGCATAATATAACATTATTAATTGAAACATTAGAGAAAGCTAAAAATATAAAAGGTCCTGTTTTGGTCCATGCCATTACTCAAAAGGGGAAGGGTTATTTACCTGCAGAAAAAGCTCCAGAGAACTTTCATGGCGTCGGACAATTTGATCCATTTATTGTAAAAAATAATAGTAAGAAAGCTATTGTTAAATATTCTCATATTTTTGGTGAAAAGATCCTAGAATTAGCGAAAACAAATAAAAATATTTTTGCGATTACAGCAGCTATGCCGAAGGGGACAGGTTTATTAGCTTTTAAAAATGAAATGCCTGAACAATATATAGATGTAGGAATAGCAGAACAAAATGCAGCTACTGTAGCCGCTGGTTTAGCAGCTGTTGGGAAAAAGCCATTTTTTGTTGTCTATTCTACTTTTTTACAAAGAGCATATGATCAAGTATTACATGATGTATGTATTCAAAAGCTACCTGTTGTTTTTTGTATTGACCGGGCAGGTATTGTTGGTAAAGATGGGGAAACCCACCATGGTGTTTTTGATTTGTCTTATTTATTATCAATTCCTAATATAATGATCTTAGCACCAAAGGATGGGTATGAATTAGAGCGAATGATTAGCTTTGCGTCAATTTATAACGAGGGTCCAATTGCTATTCGCTATCCTAGAGGTGAAGCAGATCAAATCAATGAATCCCGACAATTAATTACTAACTATGAAATCTTAAGACAAGGAAAGGATTTATGTATTTTAGCTGTTGGTAATATGGTGTCTAAAGCTTTAGCTGTTGCAGATCAATTCATTGAAAAGGATCATTTAAGTATAAAAGTAATCAATATGAGAAAGATTAAACCAATTGATTTTGAAAAACTTAAGAAGGAAATTGGTCAAATAGAAAAAGTTGTTACAATTGAAGACAATGTTATTATTGGAGGTTTCGGTAGCCTTATTTCTCAGAAATTTAATAATGATTTTGATCTCTTAAATCTAGGTTTTAAAGATGAGTTTATAGAGCATGGTGAAACGAAAGAACTATTTAATAAGCATGGTTTATCAAAAGAAGGTATATACAATCAAATTAAAGAGTTTTTAGTTTAAGTATTAAAGGGGGGACTATGAAATATTCAAGGCATTCAAAGATTATTGAATTAATCAAAGAGTACGAAGTAGAAACACAACAAGAATTAGCACAGCTACTTAAAACGAAAGGGTTTGATGTGACCCAAGCCACAGTCAGTCGTGATATTAAAGAATTGCGATTGGTTAAGATTCTTGGGCAAAATGGCAAGTATAAATATGCGCGATCAAATGAGAGTTCACAATTGGTCAGTGATCGGTTTATGAAGCTCTTTAAAGACGCGGTCATTGAAATTGATATTGCCAGCAATATTGTAGTTGTTAAAACTTTAGTGGGTTCTGCAAATGCAGCAGCTGCTGCTATTGATGCTTTGGATGTTCAAAAGATTGTTGGTACCATCGCTGGAGATGACACAATCTTTCTCCTAATGAAAACTAAAAAAGAAGCCCTTGAAGTAAAAACTTACTTTGAAGGATTAATGGAGTAATTATGATTGAAGAAATCTATATTAAAAATTTTATTTTAATAGA
>DATFJG010000164.1:0-10817 GCA_035269305.1 Clostridia bacterium | reverse complement strand
ACATTTTTAAAATTTTCAAGTCCTACCTGTATATAGTGGCAAGATTTTTTTACATTATACGCTTCTATTTCTCCTTCACTATTAATAAGAATAAAAGCCGTTTTTGTCCCACCACCGTCAATACCTAAATAATACATATTATACTCCTTCCTTTTAACAATATAAAGATCGCTACTTTATCAGTTTCTAATTAAAATATTGTGAGATTTTATTTTATCAGTCGCCCTTATTTTTCCAATAAACTTAAAGATATTTGTACATAATTATCCATATTTTCAACAACATCATTCACATAAATTTTTTAAAAAGTAGTATTTTATATTTTCTTTCCTTATCTTTTTTTAAAATAATATCTTAATATCTTTTTATACTATATTTTTCTGGATGAACTGGAAATACTCATTTAATCTTTCATAAATACCTTATAGCTTAATATTATAATTAATCCAATTCATCCAGTCTGCACTTATAATTATTTGTTTATTTTATTGAATTCCTATCCAGTTTAATTTTACAATTCTATTTGCAGCTTTAACATAAAATTTATAGTTTTCTTTATCTTCTTCATCTATGTCTTCTTCTATAATTTTGTTATAATAATTTATAGCTTCTGAAAAGTCTCCTAATTTTTCATTTATTACTGCAGCATAAAAATAGATTTCAGCAAATTTCTCCTCATGCTTTTTCTCCATTGCAAGGCACTTCTGAACATTATTCAATGCCAATTTATAATCATTATTACTCATATTTTTTTGCGATAATCCTAAGTAAGATTCTTTATATATTTTAGGATAGGGTATTAGATTTTCTGGGTCATGTTCATATATTTTGAAGTTTGTTTTTTCTAATACTTCTACTGCTTTTTCATGTTGATTATAATAATTTAACATATCTATCCAAACTCTCATACATGGTTCGGATTTGTTTTCAAAATCCTCTATTGCAGTTAATAGATTTTTAATCTTTTCTTTTTGACCCAATTTTTTATAACCATCATATAATAATTTAAAGAAATCATCATTGAAAGGCTTTTTGTCAAAACCTATTTCTGCATATTCAACTGATTTTTCATAGTTATCTTCATACTTTTGATAGTAATAAGATAAATTTCTGTAAATAACTGAATAATTAAAGTTACTATCTACTAATTCTTCCCAATTCTTTTTAACACTATCAAAATTCTCTGCTCTATATTGTATAAGACCAAAAAGGTACTTTGCTTTTTTAGACTGTGCTTTTATGGATTTTAGTATTTTATAATCTATATCATGATTGGGAAAGATATAATCTAATGATATATTATTTAATTTTTTGGCCAGCAGAGAATTGTTAGCTAGTCTTAATTTATTTTTATAATATATTAAATAACTGGTTAATAATTTATCACAGTTTTTACAAGATTTTTCATAATCCTCTATTAGTTGAACACATTTACCCCAGTCTTTTAATTCATCAAAGAAAGATAATATATTATACACATTCTGTTTGGCTCTCAAAATAATATCTTTATCTTGAGTATCTTCTTGATTTATAGATTTTAAATAAACCGCTATATAATCTAAAGGGTCATTTTCTAAATATCTATTTAAAACATCACCTGCTTGATTTGTCTTGCCCATCTTATATAAAACATAAATCATTAGTTGGTTGCTTTTATAATGATGTGGAAAATGCTTAATAGAATATTTTATTTTATTTAATGCCTTTTTATATTCATTTTTGTATATGAGGTATAATGCTATCAAATAATTTGCGGCGGGAAAAAGGTTAGAAGAATTAGGTACTTTATATAGATATTTTACTGATTTATGATGTTTATCATTGTACCATAGGGTAAGTCCATATAAATAATTTAATGAAACATTTTCAGGATTTTCTCTTCTTATGTTTTCCAATGTCTTTAAAGACTTTTTATATTTTCTTTTCTTTATAAGACAGGTGGCTTTTTTAAGATAAGCTTCAATATAATCCGGATTTTCTTCAATTACCTTGTTATAATATTTTATTGCTTTATTATAATGTCTCTTTTTCTCCAGCTGATTACCTTGAGACATATCAGATATTCTTTTTTCATCTTCACTAATATAGGGTTCTTCTTCAATCATATCTATTGCATCATTACTATCAAGGATAGTTTCGCTTAAAAGTATATCTTTTTCATTTTGCAATATGAACGTAATATCCTGATTTAAATCTTTTTTAGAAAATGGTACATCTAGCTCAACATTATTTATGGGATCTAAATCAATTATTTTACTATATTCTTCATTATCACCTATTAAGAGCTTAAATTTGATTCCATCAAATTTATCTGTAGCAATAAAACGAAATTTTATTTTTGAATCTTCAATTTTATAAGATGAGATAACCTCTTTACTGGCCGCACAAAGGCGCCCATTATTATTAGAATGTAACCAATATTCTTTATATTCAACTTTGTTATGTGGCTCAATATAATTAAATTCATTTTGTGTTTCTACCGCGCCAGCCTGCAGCTCTACATAACGATCATCATTATCTGTCAATCTCTTACACCAATTGATACCAGCGCTGGCCTGTCCCCATGACCAAACTTTTTTACCAGGAACTTCACGGAAGTCTGCTACATGAACAACTCCATTATCTTCTTTAGGATAATATAGGCCCATGTAATCTTTTAAAACCTCACTACCAAATGGTAAAGTGAAGGGCTTCATAGTATCACTGAACCTTAAATCAACACCCTCAGCTGCAAATGGGCTGTCTCCTGGTAGAGGCCAGAGGTATTTTTCTCTTTCTTCCTCTTCGATATGCCACAAGAAAGGAAATCTAAATTCTAACCCTTCCTTTTCCAGCTCTGCGCTCGTTGACCAAAAATAGTAGGAATCTTTGTAATTATTCGGATTATACATCCTGACAATCTGTTCTACATAAGCCTTTTTAGGATATAATTTTAACTCAACAGAAAATCTCATCCAGGCTATCATCCCAACTTCACTAATTATTATAGAGGCTGATCCATCTTCATATTTTTTAAATATTGTGTCAGTATAATCAGTGACACTTGGACGATGTCCCCTATTTGGAAAGTTAAACTCTATTCCTCCAGAAGTCCATGCTCCAGTACAACCTACCAGTTGGGGCTTAATAACTGGATTTTTGTAAAAAATATACTCCTCACTTCGTTTATCAAACGCTGAATAAAGTTTTCCTCCCAGTTCTGGCAACACTTTAATTTTAAAATACTTATTTTCAATTGTAAATAATTCATATTCTTTTTCTTCTGGTTTATCCTCTATATTATTTTTTAATGGGTAGGGATAAAACATTAAACTACCCAGGTATTCACTTATAAAAGGATTGATGTCAGGTTCTTTAATTTGATAGGTTTTAATTTTCTGCTTTTCTTTATAATACTTTACTTCCTCCATTTATAGCCCTCCTAATTAATAATCCATGATAGCTTTACCAACTTCTATTACCTGTTTTATATCCCCCCTTGGAGGTAATATATCACCGATGTTAACAATTACTTTTCTATTAAAAGACTTAGCTATTCTAAGTCCAAAATCAACTAATTTCTGAGTGGGTAATTCTTGGGTAAATAAAGTAGAAGGCACACCACAATAAGCATGTAGATCATCATTTACTAAATCAGCTAATTCTTCCACTTTATAATTAAACATGGGTGCTGGTGTACATCCATCCAGCAAATCAAAATGAGTATCATGTAATATGGGAAAATAGTGTTTAAAGTTTCCATCTAGATGAGTAGAAACATACATATTGTGATCATGTAAAATTTTACAAGCTTCTTGATAGTAGGGAATACAGTACTGTTCATATTGACGCGGTGAAATCAACGTCTCATCAGCATGGTCTGAAATTATTACAATTTTAGCAGGTGATTTTGCTGCACATTTAATAACATTTAAATCATGCATCTTAAGAAAATCTAAAAAATCTAGAATTATTTTTTTCTTTTCTGGATCATGTAAACCATATACAACTTCTTCAAATCCCATGAATTCATGTACTAGCTTACCAAATGGGGAACGCCAAATTACTACATCACATACACCAAAACCTTGGGTTTCTTTAAGAAATCTCTTTATATTACTATAATCAGGAATAATCTCTCTGTTTTTAAATACTTCTTTTAATATTTTTAGATCTGAATATTCCTGTACAAAAAATTTAGTAGGAACCCAAGACCCTTCAGCACCCATCGTTAGAGTTCTACTTATTTCACCAATACGTGTTTTAAATTTTATATATTTTCTTCTACCTTCACGCTTTGATATTTTTTCAACCCCATTTGTATATTCTTCTCTATACCAATCATAAATATGAACCGGTAACCCCCAATCATATTTTCTGTAATAATCCAGAAATGTTAAACTGGAGAATTGATTATTTAAATTACTTTTTCTTTTATGAAAGTCAATTCCATCAGGAATATATACTCCCGGCCCAAAAATTTCTTCATCACCGATATTCTTTCTGGAATTTTCATACCAGGTTGTAATGTCCGGGAAAAATAGTGTTCTGTCAATCTCTTTATCGTTAAGTAGATTAAAAAATCTTTCTCTGTTATTCATTTCTTATCCTCCCGATCTTATCCTTTACCTATTCCTACAGTTAATCCGGCAATGAATTTTCTGGCTAAAATACTATAAAAAATTATAGAAGGCAATATTACTAGAACAACACCGGCAAATAATCCGCCCCAATCTCCTGTATAAGTTAATTTTGTTATTAAAGAATAAAGTCCCAAAGAAATTGTCTTATAATTTTCTGTACTAATAAATACCAGGGCTAATAAAAACTCTTTCCATAACATTACAAAAACAAATATTACAGCTGAAATTAAACCCGAACGTGCCATTGGCAGCATAATCTTTAAAAAACTCTGCGTTGCAGTTGCCCCGTCTATTCGAGCAGCATCCTCTAATGTAGATGGAATAGTTTTAAAAAATCCCATTAATAGATAAATTGTAAAGGGAAGGGAGGTCACAGTATATAACCAAATTAATCCCAGATAAGAATCAGTTAAACTCATCCCACTCATCATTAGATAAAGTGGAATAAAAATTGTTTGAATAGGTATACCAATTCCAATTATAAAACCCATTGAAATAAATGAGGAGCCAAAAAATTTAAGTCTACTAAGGACATAAGCAATTGGCGCAGATAAGACTAAAACTAAAACCGTTGAAATAGTAACAACAAACAAACTATTTACCATAAAACGCAATAAACCAAAATCAGTTAAGACCCTGATATAGTTATCAAGACTAATATTACTGGGCATTGTCCAAACTCCCATATATATTTCTCTGGTGGTTTTAAATGAAGATAGTATTAACCAAAAAAACATAAATAAAGAAAATCCTATCCAAAAAATCAAAAACAAATTTATTAGATATTTTGGAATTTCGGAAAATTTAAATTTCATATAAGTTATACCTCCTTTAATATTCAATAGTTTCAGCAGACATTAGAAGGTTTCTTATTACATATACTAAAATAGCAACTAATATCAAAAGTATAATAGCCATTGCACTAGCATAAGCTAACCTATTAATAGGGGTTCTTTTCCCAAAAGCTGTTAAAAATAGTTGTACAGATATATTTCTCACAGGAGGTGGCGCATCTGCTCCGGCTCCACCAGCTCCAAAAACATAAAGATATCCAAATATTTTGAATGAAAAAATTGTCCAGAGCACTAGGCTTGTTTCGATAACATCTTTTATTAATGGAATGGTAATTTTAGTAAACTGTTTCCAACTAGATGCACCATCTAATTTAGCAGACTCATATAAACTTGTTGGTATACGATCTGCTGCAGCTATATACATAACAATAAAAAAACCCACATGGATCCAAACCAGTAAAGACAGAGCGGCACCAAAAATATAGTCATTTCCTAGCCAACCCCTCTGTAAAAAATCAAGACCTATTTTATCTAAAACACCATTTAATAATCCCCACCTAGTATTTAAAATAAATCCCCATAAAAGAGCTAGCGCAACTGGAGAAATAGTGTTGGGGACAAATAATATCATCTGTACTAAGTCTTTCAACTTTTTGGATTTGTAATTAGAAATAACATAAGTGAACATCAATGTTATTGCAATAATTATGATTGAACCAAAGATAACATACTTAAAAGAATTTAAAACCGATTGTAAAAATAATGAATCGCCTGTTAGATCAATGTAATTTTTTAATCCTATGTACTGTTTGTAAGAAGTAAAACCAGACCACTTAAATAAACTATAATATAAAGATTGTACTATAGGGAAAATCATAAAAATAACATAAAAAGTGACAACCGGAATTGTGGATATCAATATAAAATTTTTATATCTTTTTTTGAATATACTACTGCGATATTCCATTATCAGCCCTCCTTGCCTATTTGTTTTTTTTGGTTCCTGCAATGAAACTGGCCTGAATAAATATTTTTTGAAATATAAATGTTCAACCATTGTTATCTTATTCAGGCCAGCCTTTATTATTGACTATATTTACGAATCTAATTTATCACTTATTCTCTATTTTTCCAGAATTTAACTGTTTCTGCTCTCATTTCTTCTGCCCACTCTGCACCATCAATTTCTCCCAATAATATATCAGAAGCTAATGGTAAAAATACATTAGCATACCATTCTGGATAATCTGCCTGTATTCCATCATTAAGTCTAAAAGTAGAATTGGCATTATCAAGAAGTGCTTTGGCATCTTTCAGTTCTGCTGGAGCAGCTATGCCTGCGCGAGGAGTCATATTCTTAGTATCTGCTACCCATTGTTCTGCATATTTTTCTTGTAAGAAAAACGCGACAAATTTCTTGGCTAGATCAGAATTTTCTGAATCCTTCAATACATTAAATCCAATCGGATAAGTTTCTACAGCTGTGGGATCTCCATCACCATCTTCAAATGTAGGATACTTAAATGCACCATATTCAAAGTTTTCACCAGCTGCATTTTTGGTTTCTACAGGTATCCAAGTACCACAATAGAAGGTACCAGCTCTACCCATTATCCAGTCCATTTGTGGAGCAGGATATACACTAGATTCATACCCTTGCATCAATAAATTCTTACCTTCTTTACTAAATTGATATAGAATATCTCCCACTCTCTCCCAGCGAGGATCTTCAAAAAGCTCTCCTGTAGGATCTGAAGCGGCATTATTTAAAGCATTTTTTCCCAGTATTCTTTCAGCCGTTTGATAAGGGAAATATCCCCGATAAACATCCGTTTGGATACCATAAGCTACTGGATCTAAATTGTTTTCTTTAAGCATTTCAGCCATTTGCAAAAATTCATCCCAAGTTGTGGGAACTTCTATTCCTAGATCATTAAAAAGACCTTTGTCATACCAAAAGGCTGAAGTTATAAAGTTATATGGTATGATGTATAAGGAACCATCTTCTCTCACATATGCACCATATGATTCATTAATTAACACATCTTCTACTGTTGCATCTTCATTGGGAACCTTCATTTCTAAAACATCATTCATAGTCCCAGCTACATCATTAGCAACTAACCCACCATATAATTCCTCTCCAGATTGGTCAGTCATATCAATATTTTCTCCAGCTAATAATCTTGGTTTCAGAGCTGTTACAACATCACGGCCTGTCCAGTTAACATTTACTGTAACATCATATTGTTCTTCAAAATCTTTAATAGCCTGTTCTATAACTTGTTGTTGAGGCTCTCCTTTTTCCCACATAGACCAATAAACAAATGAATCCTGTGCCATAACAACTGCAGAACTTAATAAAAATATACTCATCAATACAGTTAGAGATAATAATAGTTTTTTATTTTTTAGCATTTTTATCCTCCTTTTTTTTATAAGAAATTTAAAATTTGTTCAGGTATATCACCTCCTCCTTTTTTTAATCTATGAGCTTTTCAAAAATTGCATCCACGTCTTTAAAAGAAGTAAATATCTGATATTCTATTTTGTTTTTATCACAATAATTTTGTAAAATACTATCCTTTTTAACTAATAAATAATCCGAATCAGTTGCAACACATCTATCTGTTAAACCATCACCGATATATATTATTTTTTTATGTGGATATTTTTTTAATATCTTATATTTGCAATTTCCACATGGACCAAATACCTCATTACATTTTGTTACATCATGTAAAAATATCGGACTAACATCATTACCATCAAAATCAAGTCGGTTAGCATATATTTTATCTTTATAGTTAATTCCTTCTTTTTTTAAAGTAAGTTTAATATATTCCAAAAATCCCCCACTAACAATTGCAAAATTAAGATCTCTATTTTTGATATTCCTATAAAATATTTTGAAATATGGATCTAAGTTGATATTATTTTCTATAAAAGTTAAAAACTCTTGCTTATTTAAATCAAGTCGGCTGTAATGTTGTTTTAAAGCCTCACGATCACATATTAAGTTTTTTTTAAGTTCGTCTTCTATAATATATGAATATTGATCACCGTATTTTTCAAATATTTCATTATTCGTATCTTGAATTGAGATTGTCCCATCAAAGTCACTTAAAATAATGTAATCCGAAGATTTTTTTTCTAGTTCAAATTTATCCATGAATCTAATCCTTCAGGTTGATCAGGGTTTATATTGCTTTTAACTGCTTTATAATATGCAAGTAACTGATTAATAACAATAAAATAGATACCTCTTATGGGATAGTCAACTTCTGGAAATTCAATATGTAAATCTGAGTTGATTAACTTTTCTCTACTTAAACCATTATTCAAAACATAAGCATTCTTTGCTTTTAAATCTTTAATTAATTCTTTTTGATATTCTTTACCATAAGGACTATTGGCCATTACTATTAATGATTTATCATTTACTAAAACCATTGGACCATGCCTCACATCTAAAAGGTGATTATAATATGAATTTATTCTGGCTATTTCCTTATAGGCTAAAGAAGCTTCACTTGCTATACCCTGAAGGAAAGAATCTGCTAATACAAATACATTTTCGAAATCAAATTGATCTACAACTTCTTCCAATCTTCTTTTATTATCATCTAAATAAATATTACCATAATCAATTGTTTTTTTGATATCATCTTTAAATGAAAGATCATTATTTATTATATTAATTAATAACAAACTAGCTGTATATAGATTAGTAACAGTCCTGGTCTGACAAACACTTTCATCATAAGCCCATGGTAATTCAATATTAAGATCCGCTATTTTAGATAATTCAGAATCTGTTTTCGCACTTATGGATATACAAGGGGAATTGTATTTTTCCTTTACCTTTTTCACTGCCAAGAGTACTTCGGTGGTGCTGCCTGATCTAGAAGGTGCAACTAAAAGAGTATTCTCAAGATAATTCTTATAATGAGGAAAATTTAACATCAAATCACCAGCTACTAGGGCATTCGCATTCATATTAAGCTTTGTCTTTGTGATTATTTCTGATGATTCGCAAATCAAATAGGAAGATCCACTACCTACAAATGTTATAGAATCAAAAACATTCTCATCAAAAAACTTACTAAACTTATCTTGATTTTCATTAAAGTAATTATATGTATTGTTTAATGATTTGAATTGACTAAAGATTTCTTTTTCAGTCTTATATTCCATTTTTACTCATCCTTTCATAATTTATTATATTGTAATGTTATTATGACATATTTTTGTAAAATTTTTACTTTTCTAGTACAACATGGTACTTAAATTTATCACCTCTGGCTACACTTTTAGTATATTCTATTATTTGATCACTACTATTATAGGTAATACGCTCTAACAATATAGCTGGCGCACCTTCAATGTAGTTTAATTTTTCAGCTTCATCTTTTTCCATTAAAGTAGGCCTAAAAATTTCTTCTGCTTTAGAAAATGTAACACCGAATTCCTCTATTAATATAGTGTAAAGTGGGTTGATTTCCAAATTTTCCTTTGTAATACCTTTAAATAAATTGTAGGGAATGTATGTTGTTTCAAGCATCATTGGCTCATCATCTGCTAATCTAAGACGAGTAAATTTATATACCTTTTGATCTTTACTAATAGCAAGAGTTCTTGCAATTTTTTTATTGGGAACGGTTATATCAAATTTCAACACTTTTGAGGTGGGAGTCTTTCCTAATTTTTTCATTTCATCTGTGAAGCTATAAAACTTTAATAAATCCTGTTGATATCTTTTAGGTGAAACAAAGGTACCCTTGCCCTGTACTTTATATATGTAATCTTCATTTTCAAGTTCCTTTAATGCCTGTCTCACAGTTGCTCTACTTATATTGTACTTTTCACATAATTCTTTTTCAGTGGGCAACTTGTCATTTTCTGTTAGCTTTCTATTTTCTATCATTTTAATTAATATCTGTTTTAATTGATAATATAAAGAAAGGGGGTTCTCTTTATCTATTTTCTCGACCATCTAAATCACTTCCAATCAACAATAATTGTCATGTTATTATAACAAATTTTCTAACTCTATTTTATCAAGTACATTATGTTTTGTCAAGATTTTGAATATTTAATTAATAATTTTTGAGTATTTTTAGATTGTAAAAATAAACGATATCGAAATTACTTAAGGACAAAAAATAAGTTATGAAAAAATTAAAAAAAAATGAAATTAGAATTTATATTATGTATGAATTGAAAAAAAGAAATTAACTGTTAATCAAAATTTCATTATTTAGACAGTCCAGCTCTGCATATTGAGGTAGCCCATCTTTGTAACAAATATTAACTTCTCCTTTTATCAATGGAAGTACATAGTCTTTATACTTTTCATTAATTTGATTTTTATCTTCTTCTATGTACTTGTTTGGCAATA
>DATFJG010000163.1:0-11409 GCA_035269305.1 Clostridia bacterium | reverse complement strand
TTATACTACGCAGCTAAAGCTAATTTATTATTTTTAGCATTTAAAATGTTTAATCCAGTTCTTTAACGTGTACCCCAGATTAAGAAACACGACTCGCTACTATTGTAAATAATTCTCCTGTCGAAACCTGTACGCCCCCAGATTTTAGTATTTATCACTAAGAGCTCGTTCAACTTGTCGTTGGGCATCTCTCTTAGCTAGACTTTCTCTTTTATCATGCATTTTTTTACCTTTAGCAATAGCAATTAATACTTTAATTTTTCCTGCATCATTTATATATAACTTTAATGGTACAAGGGTATAAGATTTTTGCTGAACTAAGCGTTCAAGCTTTTTTATCTCTCTTTTATGCAATAATAATTTTCGTGTACGTAAAGGGTCTTCATTATATCGATTACCTTTTGAATAAGGACTAATGTTCATACCATTGATAAAAACTTCGCTATTTTTTATTTCTGCATAGGCTTCTTTAATAGATGCCCGACCCATACGAATAGCTTTGACTTCAGTACCTTTTAATACAATACCAGCCTCAATGGTTGATTCAATAAAATACTCGAATTTAGCCTTCTTATTATTACTGATTAACTTGTAGTACGGTTCACTCATAATATCATTCTCCTTTGACACATCTACTATGATAACATATGTTTGCATTTTTATCAAGTTTTCAAATTAATTGTTATATTAGTAAAATATTCGGTATATATACTATTATAGAAAGGGTGATTTTATGAGTGTAAATGAAATAGTTGTTCTGCCATACCGCAAAAAATTAAACCACAAAGAGTATTTAATCAAAACAGAAGTAATTGAGAAATGGGACAATCATCCCGATCACTGTTCAATATCTTTTCCTTTTAAAGATACGGAAGATATTGAAACAGTTATTGAAGGTAATATGAATAATTTATTAAATGTTGAAGCAAAGTTTGAAGACTATTACAATTTAGGCATTTGTCAAGCAAGTAAAGATAGCGGAAAAACTTTCTATCTATATTGTATCAATATTTCAAAACTAGATTATACATTTGATGCTAATAAGTATTCTTTTGTAACAGATGAAGAAATTCTAGAAAACATTGATTCTCAACTGATAGTTGCTTATAGTCGCTTAGAATATTTAAGATTTAAATAGTTGACAAAAACCCACTTTTCAGTGGGTTTTTAAGTTTATTCTATTATTTTTATTAAATCTCCATCTTTCAAATAACTACTACCTCTTAATGCAATCACTTGACCTTCTTCTAACCCATCTAAAATTTCAACTGAAGAATCTTGTGTAATACCTAAGGCTACTATCTTTTCCTTCGCTTGTTCATCTTCGATAATGTAAACTACAGAATCTTCACCAACTTTTTTAATTGCATTCTTAGGAACCATTAATGCTCTTCTTTGATCAACAATATAATAAGCTTCTATGTACTCGCCAGTTCTTAAATTTCCTTCTTTATTACAAACGAGTACTTCAACCTCATATAACCCACGGGCATCTTTTGGAATCTCATTAAAGCGAACAATACTACCGACACATTCACTGGCACTTTTGCCATCTGGATATACTATAACCGGCCCATCGATTTCTAATTGATTAATCTGATCTGCAGTCACATCTGTAATTGCAATAACTTCATCATCATTTATTATTTCTACAGCTCTTTGATTCTGAACTGATTCATCCTCTTCAATGAATACAGCGGCCACACGTCCTTCAATTGGACTTTTAACCTTCCTTGATTCTAAATCATCTCTCAGATTTCCTACCGTTGTATTATAATTAACGATTGCATCATTATATCGATTCTTTAATTGTTCTAAAGATTCTATTGATTGATTTAATGCATTTTTTGAAATAGCATTATTATCATATAGGATCTGATTCTCATTTACTTTCTGCTCTAAATCATCAACCTGTCTTTTTAAGTTATCTCTATTGGTACGTAACTGACTTTCAGTTACAGTAAAATTTGATCTTATATCTTCCTGATCAAGCTCAAATAGTACTTGTCCTTTAGTTACTATATCTCCTGCCTTAACATCAATATATTCAACAGTTCCCATACCACCTGTTTCGACTGTTACTGAAGTTTTAGCTTCTATACGTCCAAGAGACAAAAAAGTCTCATTTAAATCCGTTTCCTCCACACTCACAGCAGTAATAGGTACTCTATTATCAATCACTTCGTCACTGGCTTGATCAGCACTACATGAAGTAATAATCACTGATGAGCTAATTACTAATAAAAATAAAACTAAACTCTTTTTCATTTAAACCACATCCTTCTTAATTCTTTTCAATTTTATTCCTTCTAAAATCGAATATATAACAGGTATAAACACTAATGTTAAAATTGTTGTGATTAATAGCCCAAATATTAACGCATAACTAAATTGCTCATAATATACTTCTCTAAAAGCTAATGGCAATACACCACCAATAGTCGTTAATGATGTGGCAAGTACTGGATTAAACCTTGTCTTGGCAGCATTAACAATTGCGTCAGATAATTTCTCACCACTTTCACGCAGAAAATTCATATAATCTATTAGTACAATGGCATCATTTACTGCAATACCAACTAAAGCAACTATACCCATGAAAGCATAAAATCCAAACTCATTTCCAGTAACTAGCAGTCCTAAGATAACACCTATTACTGCCATTGGAACGGTTAATAAAATTACAAAGGGTTGTAATATTGAATCAAACTGTATCGTTAGAATTATAAATACTAAGAATACGGCTAAAATCATGCTTTGAAAAAGGCTTAAAAAGTTTTCTTGAATACCAGCAACATCACCGCCAAAGGATACACGCAAGCCTTCTGGTATAATAATATTTTCTCTTTTTAAGTTAAAAGTATCAATTACATCATTAATATTTGTCCCTTCTCTTAAATCACCTTCTATAAACAACAGCCGTTCTTGTCCTTGTCTTTTAATAGAAGAGAAACCACTTTGCTCTTTTAACTCTGCAACCATTGATAAAGGAACTTGTTCACCGGTAGGCAATCCAATATATATGCTGTTAAGTAAATAGAAATCTTCATAATTTTCCTCACCAGACTTGATCACAACATCAATTTCCTCCCCATTAATTTTAAATGTGGTAGAAGTAATACCAGTAATTCTATTACGTAATTGTCCAGCTATATCCTGAGCTGATAACCCCATATTTTGAGCCTTCTTTTCAAGTATATCAACATAGACTTGAGGAACGCCATCTTTTACTGAAGTCTCCAGATTATAAACCCCTGGAATTTCACTTAAAATTTGAATATAGTCTGATGCTAAGCGCTTTGACTCATCTAGGTTTTCACCAAATATATCTATTCTAAGGGGTTTGCCAACAGGTGGACCACCTGAAGTTTGACCTTCTACAATAATCTGAGCACCTGGTATATTTGTTACTGAAGCTTGAACTTTTTCTAAGGCTAAGTAACCATCTTTTTCTAATCTGTCTTCATTAACAAAAGATAAATTAATCGTCCCTTGATCCACTTCATTACCACCAATTGTTGTATTGAAGTTTTTAACATCACCTATTTCTAATAATTTATTTTCTATCTGACTAATAATTTCACCGGTCTCCTCTAAAGTTGTTCCCCCAGGTGTATCAACTCTAATAATGGCGCTATTTGGTTCATTTGTTGGAAAAAAAGCAACCTTTAATATACCAGTAGCTATTAGACTAATACTACCAAAGAAAAATGCTATTCCTAAAATAATCACAAGACCTCTCTTTATTTTAGATTTTATTATTTTTGAAATAAATCTCTCATAAATACCTACTAAAATACTTTCATCTGATTCTTTTTTACTTACCCAGAATTCTTTAATAAACATTGACCCACCAAAGAACACCATAGCAAAAATTGCGACAATTAAGCTATCGCCATCATTTATAAAAGCATAATAACTTAGTACTATAATTAAAAGAACTTTTACAATTTTATTAATCTTACCCTGTTTAAATTTTTTACTCAAATCAGAGTCTTTATCCTTAATAATCTTTACATATAGTGCTGGAGTAATTGCAATAGATATTGTTAAGGATGCTGCTATAGCAATAATAATTGTTCTTGGTATTGTCTCAACAAAAGCACCTAAAATACCAGGCAATATTGCAAGTGGAAAAAATGCAGCAATTGTGGTTAAAGTAGAAGCTAAAATAGGATACCCTACTTGATTGGTTCCAACTAAAGCGGCTTTTTTACTCTTTATTCCATTTTTATGCAAGCGATCAATATTTTCCATAACAATAATTGAGTTATCAACTAAAAGTCCAAGTGCAACAATTAATCCTAATATAGCAAAGGTATTTAAAGTAATACCAACAGTGTTTAAAATACCTAATGTTAATAGGAGTGTTAAAGGTATCGTTAGTGATACAATAAGTGCTTCTCTAAAGCCAATAAATAAGAATAGTACTAAAATAACAACAATTAAACCTGATATCGCACTGTCTTGAATACTTGTTAAATCTCTTTCTACATTTTCTGCATTATCAAAAGAAATACTTATTTGGATATCATCAGGATATAATCTTCCTTTTTGTGCTTCTAAGTATTCTTTAATATTTTCACTAGTACCGATAACATCTGCTTCGTTCTTACGAATAACCTCTAGAACTACTGAGGAAACCATTTGACTACTACTAAAACCTTCGTCATAAGTTCTACTAAAAGATTCAACTGGTTCCGATGTATCCCGTACTTCCCCTAAATCCTTAATAAAAGCTTGGTTGCCTTGTTGATTCTTAACCAATACATTTTCTAATGATTCTTTTGTATTGATTTGTTCATCTACCCTAATATTGTAACGTGTACCATTTAAATTGACTTCACCAACAGGCACACCAATATTTAAACCTCTCAATGCATTATTTACATTTTGTTGATTTAAACTATACTCCATCAATTTTGTGTCGTCTAAAATTACTTGCATTTCTCTATTAAGCCCACCGAGAACATTAACCTCTTCTACACCATTTAAGCCTACAAGTCCATCACTGATCGTCTCAGCAATACTCGTTAAACGAAAAATACTATAATCTCCTGAAATACTAAAATTCATTAATGGAAACTCAGAAGTTTTCAAAATGTTTGATTGGGGTTTTTGAATACCATCAGAAAAATTGATATTATTTAACTCATTATCTAACTCAATTTTTTTCCGATCAATATCAACACCTTCTTTAAATTCAACAGTTACAACAGAAAACCCAAAATTTGAGTCAGAATTTATATTCTCAACATCTTCAACATCTTTAACAGCATTTTCTATTTTAATTGATACTAAATTTTCAACATCTTCTGGACTTGCACCTGTATAAACTGTTTGCACTAGTACAGTAGGAAACACTATTTCCGGCAAAGATTCTTTTGGCAATAGGATTATACTTGTAACGCCTAGAGATACTACTAATAAAATGACTAATACAACCATTTGAAACCTGTTGATAAAAAATTCAGCTATTTTACCTAGAAAGTTCTTTTTTAAATCTAATTCTTTAAAATCCATATATACACCATTCCTTAATCATTAGTCCACTCTTCAATAATATCTGAGATATCATTAAAACTTATACCATATGCATCTGCACCAAACTCATAAACTAATTCTAATTGATCTTCAACGCCTTTACCGGCTACAACAATCTTTATAGTATCATCATCTAATTTACGCCTAATACTACGTATTGTTTGTTCTAAATTTACTATTAACCGTTGTAAAGTAACTGATAAAATAATTATTTTAGGATTTTGTAACTTAATTGCTTCAATCAGATGGTCAGATGATGTTTTACTCCCTAAAAAATATGTATCATATCCTTTTTGTACTAAAATATTTTCCATTATTTTTAAACCAATCATATGCTCTTCTTCATTAACAGTAGCCATTAGGATTTTATCTTTACACTTATTATTTGTTTTTAAACTGTTTAAATGGGAAAAGCTATCTAAAATAGCATTAGATATATAGTGTTCTTCACTTACTTTTATTTCTCCACTCTCCCATAAATCACCAGTTTTTTCCAATAGGGGCACCATTATCTTTTCATAAATATCCATATTCTGCCAACCATCATCTTTTAGCTGTAATATATACTTAAGCCCTTCTGCTTTTTTCCCTTCTAAAAGCAAGTATAAATAATGCTCACCTTCAGGGCTTATCTCAATAATCCTATTACTTATATGTTTTTTATTTGTGCTGATTGTTCCAGCTAAATAATCAAGACTCACATTAAATATATTTGCAATTGAAATAAATATTTCAAGGGACGGTACTCTTTTATCGGCTTCATAATTGGCAATACTTGTCTGTCCTATACCTAGTTTGATACCCAAGTCTTTTTGACTCAATCCATTTTTTAATCTTAATTTTTTTAACCGCTTAGAAAAACCATTCATAATATCACCTCAAGTAATATATACCACAAATAGAAATTTCTAAACATCTAAATGCAAAAACTCCTACAAAATAAAATAGTTACTTAATATAACTATTCATTATAGTAGGAGTTAATAGTTGGAAATATTATTTTGAATATCCTTTTAGAAAATTTACAAACTCATTTTCCAATGAAAATTTATCATTTTCTGAAAACTTTTCTGGTATATCAAAGGTTCTTAATTCTAGATCTTTATTACTTAGTTCTTTAAATAACTCTTCCATAAAAATACCTTTTCGACCATTTGTATCACATGTTGGACTTTCTTCAATCCCAATTAGACCAATAATTCTATAGTTCTCTTTTTTATAAACTAATACCTCTTCAACAATATTCTCTGATAGTTGAGAACATAACTGTCGATACTCTAAGTTATCATAGTCTTCCTTTGATAGAGGCGGTCTATTTAATCCTAAATGTTTTAACTCAGGACAAGGCAACTGAATAATTGAGATATCTTCCTTTGTAATTAAATCAATAATGGTTTTAAAACTTGAAGCACTTCTTTCCCAATCTTTTATTACTGAATTTTGATTTAAAACACAGTGTGCTGTGAATACTATTTTTTTGTTTCTAAGCATTATTAAACACTTTCTTCATAAATGGTGTTTTTTCTAACCGCTGCACTAAAAAAGCTACTACTAGACAACTAATGATTTTATCAATGAAATTACCTGTGATTCTAGGAATAAAGGCAGCTGTAAAAATTCGTTGGCCACTTGTCAATAACCATGTGAATATTATATCATTGGCATCACCAGTTAAGCCTCCATAAACATAAACGGCTATAGGGGTGCCAATTAATGGCGCAACCACTGACAAAATAAGTCCTGTAATAACTGCTATTTTATAATTGAACTTATTACTTTTTGCAATAAAACCTACAATCAAGGCGATAACTATGTTTACTAGGGCAAAAGGAATATTTTTGGGATTCGTTAGTACACCACTAATAACATTTGTTAAACCACCTGTCATTGCACCAGCCCATGGCCCTAAAATCACTGAAACTAAAATAGTTCCGATAGTATCCAAAAATAATAAAGGAATACTTAGCAAGTCTACAACCATTCCTGCAACAATGTTTAATACGATACCAAATGATGCTAAAACCATAGCATTTGTTGATTTAAATACACTTTTTTCCATATACTTCCTCCTATAATAAATTCTTCTCATATGAATTATAACGAAAGCTATACAGCATGTAAAATAGCCATTTCTTATTGATAATGTTTATTAATAAGAATCTGTAATACAAAAAAACAGTACCTAATTTTCATTAAGTACTGCTAACTAATATTCTTTTAAACAGGCATAAAATCAATTTCTCTGTTTTTAATGTTTACACGGTCTACTTTTATTTTGATTTCTTGTCCTAATTTATATTCATTTTTTGTTCGTTCGCCAACAAGCTTAACATGCTCAGGGATATATTCGTAATAATCATCTTTTAAATCTTCCATACGGATAAGCCCTTCAACTGTATTCTCTAATTGAACGAAAATACCAAAACTAGTAACTGAAGAAATAAGACCTACAAACTCATCACCAATATGATTTTTCATATATTCAGCTTTCTTTAAATCTGTTACATCTCTTTCTAAAGTTTCTGCAATTCTTTCCTTCTCAGAAGAAATTTCTGAAACTTCTTGTACACGTTTCTCCATTCGACCGACCATTTTTTTGTCCATCTTACTATCAATGATCAGTTTTAAAATTCTGTGAATCTGTAAATCTGGATAACGTCTAATCGGAGAAGTAAAATGAGAATAATATTCAGCAGCTAAACCAAAATGGCCTTCACTAACAGGCGAATACTTTGCTTGTTTTAAAGAACGAAGCATCATTTTATTAATAATATACTCTGATTTTTCACCTTTTACCGCTTCAAGTAAATCTTGAACTTGTTTTGGATGTAACTCAGTTTCACTTCCCTTTAAATTATAACCAAGATTATGAATAAATTTTTTAAAATCTTTTATTTTTTCTTCATCTGGATCTTCATGTACTCGATAGATGAAAGGTAAGTCCATCCAATAAACGTGTTCAGCAACAACTTCATTCGTTAATAGCATAAACTCTTCAATGATCCTATTCGACTCTCCACGTTCATATTTGTAGATTTCAGTTATATAACCCTTATCATCAATATTAATCTTTGTTTCAGGAAAATCGAAATCAATGGCTCCACGATCAAATCTTTTTTTATTGAGAATTTTAGCCAACTTACTCATGACAAAAAAGTCATCTTTAATATAATCATATTTCTTCAAATCTTCGCCTGAATCACCGTCTAAGATTCGAGTAACATCTTCATAAATCATTCGTTCATTTGAATTAATAATGGATGGATTTATCTTATATGCAGTTACTTCACCTGTTTCATCAATCTCCATTTTTACAGAAAAAGACATTCGATCTACTTTTGGTTTTAAACTACATAAATTATTAGAAATTCTTTCAGGTAACATTGGTATTACTCTATCTGGCAAATAGATACTCGTTGCTCTTTTTATGGCTTCCTTATCTATGATATCGTCTTCTTTTACAAAGTGTGACACATCAGCGATATGAACCCATAAATTGAATCCATTTTCCTTTTCTTCTATTGAAATGGCATCGTCAAAATCTCTTGCATCTGCTCCATCTATTGTTACGGTTCTTAACTCTCTATAATCTACTCTTCTTTTGATATCGCTTTTACTAATAGTATCATCTAAAGCTTCTGCTGCTTGTATCACCTTATCACTAAATTTTTGTCTGACATCAGTTGATTTAATAATCGCTTCTTCTTCAACAAAAGGATCATCACTTTCTCCTAGTATTTCTATAATTTTGCCTTCAGGATTTCTATCGCCTTCAGGCCATTTATCAACCTGAGCAATAACTTTATAATTGTCTTTAGCATTTTTTGTCTTTGCACCTGGAACAAATAAATCCCAATTAATTCGTTTATCATCTGGAACAACGAAACCGAAGCCTTTAGCTTTTTCAAAAGTTCCAATAATTTCTGAATTTCCACGATTAATGACATCTTTAATTACGCCTTCACGTTTTCGTCCGTCTGAACTTTCTTTTAATAGTTTAACAGCTACAACATCTCCATGCATTGCGCCATTTAAGTTTGACCTTGGAATAAAAATATCTGTTTCCTCTTTACTGTTTGTAATAACAAAGCCAAAACCTTTTTTTGCAATTTCAAGTTTTCCAGTTGCTAAAGAAAAGTACTTAGGTAAACCATATTTATTTTTAGTTGATTTGATTAATTTTCCTTCTAGCACTAAAGAATCAAGTACTTTTCGAAATTCATTCATTTGATCTTTTTCGATATCAAATACTTTTGCGAGTTCATAATCAAATTGAGGAGTTAAATCATTATCTATTATATAATCCATAACCTTCTTTTCAATATTCATTTCTTCACTTCCTATCTTTCGTTCTTCTATACAATCACTTACCTTCATTATACCCTATTCCTATCAAATGTAAACGGTTAATAAAAAAAGAAATTTAGAATCAAAAAAGCGAAGCTCTCACTTCGCTTGATTATTTATCATTAAAGTTTTAATAAGTGTCCATATTTTAAGAATAATGGAGCAAATACTAATGACACAATTGTCATTAACTTAATCAATATATTGATTGATGGACCAGATGTATCTTTGAATGGGTCACCAACTGTATCACCAACAATACTTGCATTATGTGCTTCACTACCTTTACCACCATGGTGTCCAGAACCAATGTATTTTTTAGCATTGTCCCAAGCGCCACCAGCGTTTGACATAAAAATGGCTAAAAGTACACCTGTTACTAAAGCACCTGCTAACAAACCACCAAGTGCTGCTGGTCCTAAAATGAATCCCATTAATAATGGCGAAATAACAGCCATCACACCTGGTAAAATCATTTCACGTAGCGCTGCTTTTGTACTAATTTCTACACATCTATTGTATTCAGGTGTCTGAGTACCTTCTAAGATCCCAGGCATTTCTCTGAACTGTCTTCTTACTTCTTCAATCATTTCGTAAGCTGCTTTACCAACAGATTTCATTGTAAAAGCTGAGAATAAGAAAGGTAACATACCACCAATAAATAATCCAACAACAACTGTTGGTTGAAGAATATTAATCATTTCTAAACCAACTGCTTTGGAAAATGATGCAAATAAAGCTAATGCAGTTAATGCAGCCGAACCAATTGCAAATCCTTTACCTATTGCTGCAGTTGTATTTCCTACTGAATCTAGTTTATCTGTAATATCTCTTACTTCGCCAGGTAACTCAGCCATTTCAGCAATACCACCAGCATTATCAGCAATTGGTCCATAAGCATCTACCGCTACAGTAATACCAGCAGTTGATAACATACCTACAGCCGCTAATGCAATACCATATAATCCACCAAAATTAAATGCTACTAATGTTCCAATAGCAATTAGCAAAATTGGCATAGCAGTTGATTCCATACCAACAGCGATTCCCGAAATAATAGTTGTTGCTGCACCTGTATTTGATTGTTCAGCAATTTCTTTAACATGTTTGTATTCTTCAGAAGTATATATTTCAGTAATTACACCGATTAATATACCTACAATCAATCCTGATGCAATTGCAAAGGCTGCATTGTAATTTCCGAAAAACGAAGAACTTAAAATAAATGCCGCTATTGTAACTAATACACCACTTACATAAGTACTTTTCTTTAAAGCTTTATGAGGATCGGCATCTTCCCCACCTCTAACAAAAAATGTACCAATAATTGAACTAATAATTCCTGCAGCTGCTAAAGCTAATGGATAAATAATACCCTCAGTTCCTGCAAATGTTACAGCACCTAAAGTCATTGATGCAATGATTGAACCAACATAAGATTCAAAAAGGTCAGCACCCATTCCAGCAACGTCACCAACATTATCCCCAACATTATCAGCAATAGTTGCTGGGTTTCTT
>DATFJG010000162.1:0-9727 GCA_035269305.1 Clostridia bacterium | reverse complement strand
CATTGGAAAGGCTATAACTTACTTTGGTCAAGGAACAGGAGCAGGTGTAGTTATGGGAGCGAAAGTTCCAATAGTTTTAGTTTCAAGATCTGATGATTTTAAATCAAAATATTATTCCATATTGTTGGGAAGTTTGGTTTCTAAAAAAATCTAAATTAAAGTAATTAGAATTTATAATTTTAGTTTACCTTTTCATTTATAGGAATATTTTCACGAAATTATTTGCTAATATTAGTCAATATAAATTTTTTGAGTAAAAAATCAGGCATAAATATTAATCTTATGCCTAATTTTTTTTTGATAATTTTTGATAACTCAGGACTAAAAAGTATATTAACTATATTATTGATTTCTAATTAATAGAGCAGTGATACTATTTGTTAATATTTATTAAAGAATGTTCACTTTTTCAAACACTTTTTAATAAGGGATAATATATTTTTAAGTAAAATTGGTTAAAATCAACAGTTTAATTTTTGGCACGGTTATTGCTATATATAAAGGCATAAAGGAAAAGGTTTACAAGGAGGATACTAATAATGGATAAACCTAATATAGTTTTTTTATTCACAGATCAACATAATTACAGTCTTATGGGAAATGAGAATGACCCTTATGTTTGTACTCCCAATCTGGATAAATTATCAGAGGAAGGCACAAAATTTACAAGATCATATACTAACTGTCCGGTATGTGCTCCAGCAAGGATGTCCCTTTTAAGTGGTCAGCTTCCACTAGATCATGGATGTCTTACAAATCAAGGAACTCTCGATGCTAATATACCTACTTATGCTCATTCTATGAACATTGGAGGATATCAAACAGTTTTAGCAGGTAGGATGCATATATACGGCACAGATCAGTATAGAGGAAATGAAGTCAGACTAACTGGAGATAATACTCCCCTGTACACAGGATATAACAACCTAGTTCCAAACTTAGGTGAGGACATGAAATTTACAATTCTTCAAAAAAGAGAAGGTATAGATAAAGCAGGTGGTGGTTATTCCCTTGTTCAAGAATACGATAATGCAGTAACTAATGATGCATTGGAATTTCTTGATAATAGACAAGATAAGAGACCTCTCATTATGACTGTAGGTTTTTTCTCGCCACATCCACCCTTTATAGCCGATGTTGAAAAATATAAAAAATATTACAAAATAATTGATGACCCGGAAATTGATGAAGAATTTGAAAAAAATCTTCATCCTGCTATAAAGGAATGGAAAAGAAGGAGAAATGTAGAAAGTGTTACAAAAGAGGATTGGAGAAGAGTTAGAGCAGCATACTATGCAAACGTAGAATTTTTAGATGAAAATATAGGTAAAGTTATAGATAAGGCAAAGGAAGAACTTGGGGAAAACACTATATTTATATACTCATCAGATCATGGCGATTCAATAGGTGTAAATAATATGATATGGAAAACTACTTTTTTCGATTCATCAGTTAGGATACCTATGATATTTTCTGGGCCAGGAATACAGAAGGGTAGAACAGTGGACGGTTTAGTTTGTCTAAATGACATTACAAGAACTCTTATTGAATATGGTGGTGGACCTGAATTACCAAGACCTTATGGAATTAGTCTTAAAAGTATTTTAGAAAATAATGAAGAGGTTCCTGAGGGTAGAAGTATAATTTCTCAAATAGGAACCTATGGAAAAAACAAAGAGGATTTAGATTTACCATCAGCTATGATAATAAAAGGTGATTATAAGTTAATTTCATATTTTGGTTATGAAAGAACGTCTTTATATAACATGAAAGATGATAAAATATGTTCTCATGATTTATTTTATGATAAAAAGCAAAACAAGAAAAGAATTGAACTTGAAAATGAACTTGATAAGTACTGGGATGGTGAAAAGGCTTTAGAACTTTCACTTAATGCTTTGGATAATTTCAAAGTTATGAAAGAATGGGCCAACATAACAAAATTCCCTCTTATGGGGAAATTTTACAACGGTTTAAATGATGAAATAACTCCGAACTGGAGTATGGATTCAAAAGATAATCGTGTAGAAGTACAATAATGCATATAAGTTTAAAAAAACTTATAATATAAAAAGGAGGATATAATGAGTAAAAAGAAAAACGGAAATTTTTGGATTAAACTATTATCAGGACCAATTGTATTTTTTATTATTTACATGCTTCCATTTCCAGGTTTGGAAATTAAGGCAAAATTAGCATTAGCAACTTATCTGTGGTTGGTGGTATGGTGGTTGGCTAAACCAATACCATGGTCAGCTTCGGCATTTTTTCCACTGTTGTTGCTTCCTTTGTTGGGAGTAATAAATCTAAAAGAAGCTGCTGCCATGTATGGTCAAAGAATATTTTTTCTTCTTATATTTGTATTTTTATTTTCAAAAGTTGTTAAAAAATATGAGATTGGAGATAGATTGGCTGTTAATATTCTAGCTATTTCCTGGATTAAAGGTAGTTTTAACAGATTTCTATTGATATACATACTTGCAAATGCTTTTTTAAGTGCTATGGTAAGTATGCCTGCTACTTTGACATTAGTTCCAATTGGTATTGCTACTGTAGATTATATTATAGAAGAGTACAAGAAGAAGGGAAAAGAAGTTAATAAACAAAAAATGTACACAGTAGTCATGCTTTCGGCATTGTTGGGGGCACAGGCTGGTTATCCAATGACATATCAAGCAGTTCCACATAATGTTATAGTAACTGGGATTCTTGAAAAGACTACGGGTATAACTGCTACATATGTACAGTGGTTAATAGGAGGAGTAATAATTGGTGTATTAATGCTTATAGCGTCAATAATATTTTTAAGAATATTCTATAAACCTGAAGTGGATGAGATTCCTGGAGGAAATGAATATTTTAGAAAGCAGAAAGAAAACATGCCGCCGCTGACTAAAGCTCAAAAGAAGTTATTTGTAATAATTGGAGCGACTATTGTATGTTGGTTTGGATATTCCTATTTTGGATTTCCATGGATGGATTTTTATTGGGTTTCTTTCGCAGCTACAGCTCTATTTTTCTTAGTACCTGCTAATACAGAAACTCATGAAGGTTTTTTAACTATCGAGGATGTTAAAAATGTAAACTGGGAAATTATTTTGCTTGTAACTACAGCACTTGGTTTTGCCGGACTTTTAAGCAAGGTTGGTATTATAGCTTATGTTGCAGATCAGCTTGCTGGTGTAAGTGGAAATGTAATTCTTGCCATTGCTGCATTTATTACGCCATTGATGACAAACTTCCTTGCTGGAATGGCTACAGCCACAACCATGGCAACACTTCTGATGCCTTTAGCTGAAAATGTAGGAATTAATCCTATGATAATATCTAGAATTATACCAGCTATGTCTGTTGGATTTGTAGTTCCTTGGGCAGGGTCTTTTGCAGCTATTATTTATAGCTTCGATAAATTGAAGTTTAAAGATATGGTATTTACCGGGGTAGTAATGTCCCTAGTATTTGGACTTATAGTTCTTTTTGCAAGTATGATATTGGTACCGGGACTTGAACTATTTACGGTAGTTTAATAGGGAGGAATAAAATTGGGTAAACCTAACATAATATTTATATTTTCAGATCAGCATAATGCCCAGGTAATGAAAAATGCGGGGGATCCTTACATAAGGACTCCCAATCTGGACAAACTTTCAGAAAATGGAGTTAAATTAGACAACTGTTACTGTAACTCACCATTGTGTGTTCCAAGCAGGATGTCATTGCTAACAGGACAACTGCCTCTGGAAACAGGAGCTATGAATAATTTTCAATCATTATACAGTGATATTGCAACTATGGCACATTCAATAAATATAGCTGGGTATGAAACTGTATTATCAGGTAGGATGCACTTTTGCGGACCTGATCAAAATCACGGTTTTGAAAAAAGATTTGTAGGAGACGTAACACCAAATTACCATAGAGATAAGGCATTTTCTTGGATTTATGAAAACTACGGAGATGCTATGAAACAAAGAAGAGACAATATTGAAAAATCAGGAAAAGGCAATACTGCTGTATATCAGTACGATACCCAGGTAACAAATGAAGCTGTAAAATATATGAAGGATAGAGATGATGATAGACCTTTATTCATGACAGTGGGGTTGTTTGCTCCTCATCCTCCTTTCATAGCTAATAAAGAGAAGTATAATTATTACTATGATTTGCTGCCTGAAATAGAAACTAGCAAAGAGTTTAAAGAAAATCTTCATCCTGCCATGAAAGACTGGCTTCAGAGAAGGAATGTACTAAACATCGATCCAGAGGATAAAAAAAGACTTAGAGCAGCATATTATTCTTTAGTGGAGTTCCTGGATGAAAATGTTGGTAAAATAGTCAAAGGTGTTGAAGATTATTTAGATCTGGACAATACTGTAATTGTATATGCATCTGACCATGGAGAATCAATGGGAATCAATGATTTCTACTGGAAAACAACATATTTTGAAAGCTCTGTTAAGGTTCCTGTAATAATATCTTATCCAAAAGAGTATCCTAAAGGAAAATCGATAGGAGAGGATACGTGTCTGCTGGATTTAACTGATACTTTTATAAATTGGGCAGGTGGACCTGAACTGCCTGATACTTTTGGAAGGGATCTCGATAAAGTACTGAAGGGACAAGAAAAAATTGAAGAAGACAGAACAATAATATCTCAAATTGGAAGCTATCCACCGGCAAATGATAAACCTTCAGCAATGATTAAGAAGGAAAAATGGAAACTAATTGATTACTGTGGTTATGAACATCCTTCACTTTTCAATTTAGAGGAGGATCCTGAAGAAATATATGATTTGGGAAACAAACAAAAGTATAAAGATAAAATCAAAGAGCTTAAAGATGAACTTAACAAAAAATGGGATAGTGATAAAGCATATGAATACTGCAATTGGTCATTTGAACACTTTAAACTGACAAAAAAGTGGGCAAACAATACAAGATACAATTTTCCAGATGTATGGAAATGTGAACCGGGAACAAATTACATAGAAAGATTTGACGGATAAGCATTTATGAGAGTTGGTAGATATCAGCTCTCATTTTGTATATCTAAAAAATTATAGTATAATTATAGTATAAATATTTGGAAGGAAGCGCTATATATGAAAAACACATCAGTTCTAATAAAACCTGCATCAGGAAGATGTAATATGAAATGCACATATTGTTTTTACTGTGATGAAATAACAAAAAGAAAAGTAAAAGATAGAGGTTTAATGACTAAAAAAACAGCAGAGCAAATTATAAAAAAAACACTGGATTTCTCCCAAGGGGGATTGATTACTTATGCATTCCAAGGAGGAGAACCAACTTTAAGAGGTTTAGATTTTTATAAATATTTTACTAAAAAAGTAAAGGAGTTAAATCACAAAAGATCAAAAATAAATTACGCTATACAAACAAATGGAATTCTAATAGATGAAAAATGGGCAAAATTTTTTTATAATGAGAAATTCCTAATAGGATTATCACTAGATGGAACAAAGAATTTAAATAATATAAACAGAATTGACTTGAATGACAAGGGAACGTTTAAAAGAATAATTAAAGCATCTGAAGTGTTAAAAGAATATAATGTATCATTCAATGTAGTAACTGTTGTAAACTCTATTAATGTTAGAAAGATTATTAAAATATATAATTTTTATAAAAAGAAGGGTTTTAATTACATGCAATTTATTCCATGTTTGGAACCTTTAGGAGAAAAATTTGGAGACTCTAAATATGCATTAAGTTCTAAGGAATACGGTAAATTTTTAATCAAATTATTCAACGTCTGGTATAGAGATGTAAAAGATGGTAATTATGTAAGTATTAGATACTTTGATAATTTGCTTTCTATGTATTTAGGAAAGGAACCTGAGTCTTGTGATATGAGAGGTGTCTGTTCAATACAAAATGTTATAGAAGCAGATGGAAGTGTATATCCTTGTGATTTTTATGTTATTGACGAATTCTATATGGGCAATATTAATGAAAAATCAATTAATGAAATCATTAAAAGCAGTAATGCAGACAAATTTATAAAAAAATCGTTAGAATTAACTGAGGACTGTAAAAAATGTCCGTGGATAAGGATATGTAGAGGTGGCTGCAGAAGGCATAAAACAGAAGAAGGATCAGATGGATTAATGAAAAACTATTTCTGTGAATCCTTTAAAGAGTTTCATGAATATTCAAATGATAAATTTAAAGAGTTAGCATTTATTTTATCGCGAAGAAGGTGATTAAATGGAAAATAAAATAGGCATATTAGCATTAAATGAAAAATTAAAAAATGATGTCCGTAGATTGTTTCCTAAGGAATATAAAAGTGGGAAAATAATGATTGAAGTTGTTGATCCGGAAAATTTTATCCAACAAGGTAAGATTTTAGAAAAACAAGGTGCTGATATATTAATATCAAGAGGCGGTATTTATAGATATCTTGAAAGAGAACTCAAAATACCCATGATTAGGATGAAGGTTAATGCTATGGACATTTTGATGGCATTAAAAGAAGCTGAAACTTTTAATAAGCAGATAGTTATAATCTTTTGGGATAAAGATAAAATCTACAGAGATTTTAAAAAATGGGGCGATATGGTACCTATTGAGGTTGTTATAGAAGATACTGATGAGTATTATGAAGTAAAAGAAACCATATTAAAATACAAAGGCAAGGAAGATGAAGTAGTTTTTATAGGTGGAGGAATTACAAATAAAACTTGTAAAGAATTTGGATTTAAATCAGTGTATATCAATGCCAGTGAAGATTCTATTATAGAAGTTATAGAAGATGCAAAATATTTCATTAAGAGTTTAAGAAACGAAAAATATAAGAATGAAATATTGACCAATACTTTAGATACTGTAAATGATGCTGTTTTAGGAATTAATACTGAAGGGAAAATAATTCAGTATAATAAAAGAGCAGAAGATCTTTTAAATAAAAAAATTGAAGATGTCCTAAATAAAAAATTCGACGAAATTTTTCCTAAACTAAAATTTATCAACACTGTTTTAGAAAGCAAAAAAAATATAAAAAGTAAAGTATACAACTTAGGTGAGATAATTATTACAGCTCAAAGTACTCTTGTCAAAATAGATGACGATATAGTTGGAGTTTTATGTACATTTCAGGATATTACAAAACTTCAAAAGCTAGAAAAAAACATTAGATTTGAAATCAATAAAAAAGGATTGGTTGCAAAATATAATTTCAATATGTTTTCAACTGAAAGTTTAGCTATAAAAGATATTATAGAAAAAGCAAAGAAAATTTCTGATACTGATTATACTGTTTTGCTCTATGGAGAAAGTGGAACTGGGAAAGAAGTATTTGCTCAAAGTATACATAACAAAAGCAAAAGAAAGGAATATCCATTTGTAGCTGTAAACTGTGCTGCTCTTACAGAAAGTTTGTTAGAGTCAGAGCTTTTCGGGTATGAAGGTGGAGCTTTCACAGGAGCAAGAAAAGGAGGTAAGGCAGGTCTATTTGAAATAGCACACGGAGGAACAATATTTTTAGATGAAATAAATTCTATGTCAGCTAAGCTTCAAAGCAAGCTATTAAGAGTAATTGAAGAAAAAGAGATTATGAGAATAGGCTCTGACTATATAATACCTCTAGATGTAAGAATAATAGCTGCAGCAAATGAAAAATTAAAGCCTATTGTTGAAGAAGGAGGATTTAGAGCTGATTTGTTTTACAGACTAAATGAATTTGAAATTAGAATCCCACCTCTGAGAAAAAGAAAAGAGGATATTGTAAGTCTATTTAATATATTTATTAGAGAAGAATCTCAGACAGTTTCTTTAATAGATAAAAAATCTAAAGAAGCTAATATGCTTATTAAGTATGATTGGCCTGGAAATGTAAGAGAGCTTAGAAATGTGGCAAAGAGATATATTTTCTTTAATACTTTAGATATAGATAGAGATAAAAAAAGAATGTTTGATGATAAAGATAGGCCAGAAGGTTTTGGTGATTTAGATCTAAAAAAAATCATTAGCTATGTCGAAAAAAAAGTGATAGAAATGATGTTGGAAGAAGGTATGAATAAATCTGAAGTTGCTAATAAATTAGGAATAAGTAGAACTTCTTTATGGAATAAATTACAAGAATAATGTCAGGATAACAAATCAAATAAATCATTTTCAAATAAAAAAACCTGTTGATACAAACTAATAATTTGTATCAACAGGTTTTAATTATTTAAATTCAAATAGAAACAGTATTTAGCACTGTTAAATAAAATAAACTAAAGTTAGAAATATTGAACAATATAATATTCTGAATTATCAAACCCTCTGATTTCAGGGGTTTTGATTTTGGCTAAGTTATTGCATTATAATAATTAGTATTAAAGAATAATCTAATTAAGAAAGTATGGTATAGTTAATGAATTTATTTAATCCACTTATAAGAACATTAAGAAGCTACAATAAAAATATATTTTTCAAAGATTTAACATCAGCTATCACAGTTGCTGTAGTATCTATTCCTCAATCCATAGCATTTGCAATGCTGGCAAATATTAACCCGATATATGGTCTGTACACAGCTATCATAGGAAGTATAGTGATATCAGTTTTTAGCTCTTCAAGTCATATAGCAGGAGGAGCAACTAATGCAACCTGTTTATTGATAGCTAGTAGTTTAGCTGCTTATTCAGATTTAAGTTATTCTGAATATATGTTTATAGTTTTTCAATTTACTTTCATTGTAGGAATTTTTCAAATTTTTTTTGGTGTTTTAAAGCTAGGGAAAATTTTGAATTATATTTCTCATGCTGTTATAGAAGGATTTACCATTGGGGCTGCACTACTTATAATATTTGGACAAGCTAATAAAATAGTTGGACTATCATTACCGAATGGTTTACTTGCATTTCAGAAAGTATTTTTTATTATTGAAAACTATACATCTTGGAACATTTATAGCATAATAATTTCAATAATAGCTATATTAATAATATACTTTTCTAAAAAAATACATAATTTAGTCCCAGGTCAACTAATCGCTATTATAACAACAGGATTTATAGTTTATATATTTAAATTAGAATCAGTTGGTGTTAGTGTAGTTGGGGACACTCCAATATCATTACCTTCATTAAAATTTTTTCCATTGAGTATAAATAACTTAATTGAATTAGCACCGATGGCTCTATCGTACTCACTTATAGCGCTTATTTCAGCAATAGCAATAACAAAAACTATTGCAAAACAATCAAATGAAAAAATAGATAGTAATAGAGAATTTATAGCACAGGGAATTACTAACGTAACTAGTTCCTTTTTTCAATCATTTGCAGGGACTGCTTCAGTATCTCGTACTGCACTAAATTATTTTGCTGGTGCGAGAACAAGAATGTCAGGAATATTTACGGGTATTTTTATAGCTTTATTTTTAGCTTTTTTAGGTAAACTGGTTGCTTTTATACCAAATTCCACACTAGCATCTATAATTATATTTTCAGCATTTAAAATGATTGATTTTAGAGAAATTTCTGCGTACTTTAAAGCAAAAACAAAGGATTTTATTGTAGCAGTATTGACATTGTTGGCAGTTCTATTATTTCCCAAATTGGACAGTGCAGTGTTGTTTGGAGTAGCAATATCAATAATAATATATCTCTATGAAAGTGGATCAGCTAACATAAAAATACTTAGATTTATACCTTATAAAAATAAATTATATGAGATAAATATTGATGATATAAAAGAAGAAGAAAATTCAATA
>DATFJG010000161.1:0-7030 GCA_035269305.1 Clostridia bacterium | reverse complement strand
ACTGGCTCCAATAATTATTATTCTAAATTTTTTACTAGACTCCTTCAATTAATTTTTCATTCTAATTTAAAATTACATTTACTAAAATATATAATAGAAAACAAATAATAGGGGTAGGGGGTATAAATCTCTGGAAGTCCTAAGATCCGCACCGCGCCGGCAGGTCAAGAGACATGACCGCGAAATTGGCATAGGGGGTATATTAAAATTATTAAAACCCAACAATACTGATATACTCTACTAGTCATATATTTGTGAGTTTCTTTATAAACTTTGTGACAGAGAGCATGATTGAAGGCATGCTGGTTTTTAGCTGTAGAGGGAACACTCTGTTATCTGAAGTTATCACATGTCTTTTAATATGTTATCTCTTATAATATTGACTCCACTTTCAGTAAGTACAAATTTAGAAAATCTTTTCCCATATACCCCTTTATTTTTCACTAATCCATAAGTAACTAATATTGGAGCAACATTGTAATACAAGAACTTTTCTAATTCATCAACATTACTAGCATTAAATAATCCTTTTCCAAAATTACTACGATATTTTAAGAGTAATGTGAATATGTCAATTTTATCTTTATTAATTTCATCTAGTGTTTCAGGAATATCAACTTTCTCTTTCTTTAAGGCACGGATAACCTTTTCATCAGAATGCAAAGATTTTATTCTTTTTAACTTTTCTTTATACTGTTCTATTTGTTTTTTTAATTCAATATTGTCATTCATAACTATTCTATTTAGCTTAACTATTTCTTTATATTGAGTATATTCTTCACCGTTAACCCAACCACTAAAATCATACCTGTTTATAAAATCGTTTAGTGTTTTATGTATTGCTAGTTTAATATCTTTTATATCAGAAAAAAACTTACAAAAATTTTTTAATACTTGTTCACGAAATTTTTCAAGAGCCTTTGAATTTTCTCTTTCAATGAAATTAATCCCTTTATTTTTAACCTTCTTTTCTAAATAATCTTCATTAATAACTATAGCAAATAATGGTATTTCTTTTTTTAAAGCATATTCATACTCTAAATGAATATAACTCTTACTACTTTTTGGTTCAATTGAGCCATATCTACCGCCTAAAATTAATAAAAAAATATCTGATTCATCAATCCATCTTTTAATAACTTGTAATTGTGATTCATTCCCAGCAGAAAACAATTCCATGCCCGCAGGTATATGACTAGCACTAAGAATTGCCTCAACGGCAGCTTGTCTTTCTAATTTCATATCTGTATATGTTGATGAAATAAATACTTGTAGCTTTTTGTCCATAATATTCCACCTGCTTATGTAATAATTTCAGATAACTCATATATTTACATCATATACTTAGCATTATATACCATAATATAGATATAAATGAAGTTATTGCTTTTATCTATTTAACTATTTGAATATAATTATAGAAATTCCTTTAAATTAAAAATAAAGAATTATATTTATGATAAAGGTATACTGGAAAACTAATATTGAACAAGGAGGCTTAAATGAACATATCAAACAAAATCATTTTAATAAAACCAGAAGAATTAATTCCTTACCATAACAACCCGAAAGAACATTCTGCCAAGCAAATAGATAAAATTGCAAGCAGCATAAAAAACTTTGGATTCGTTCAGCCTATAGTTATTGATGGAGAGAAGGAAGTCATAATCGGTCATGGAAGATTGGCTGCTGCAAAGAAGCTGGGCTTGAAAAAAGTTCCGGTAATGATTAAAGATGATTTAACGCCTTCCCAGATAAGGCAGCTGAGGTTGGCTGACAATAAGGTGGCGGAAAGTCCCTGGGATGAAGAGATGCTGGCTGTTGAATTGGAAGTATTGATGGAAGAAGGGGCTGATTTAAGTTTAACTGGATTTGAAGAGGACCAGATTAATTCTATTCTTGATTTAAACAGTAATGAAGTAGCTGAAGATAGTTTTGATTACGAAGGGGCAGAGTCCAGGGCGAAGTCAAATACAATAGCACTGCCTGGCGATATCTGGCTTTTGGGAAGGCATAAATTAATCTGCGGGGACAGCACTCTAGAAGAAGTATATGAAAATTTATTTGAGGATGAAAGGGCGGATCTAATTATTACGGATCCGCCTTATAATGTTAACTATGGGGATAAGGCAAACATGCTCAATAAGTATCAGAAAGGCCACCGTATAACTGACCATATTAAAAATGACAATATGGAGGCGGGCAATAGTGGAGCTGTATGCCTTACAAAACACTTTATTCTAAATTGCAAAAAGTATGACTAAAGTCATGTCCATAGGAGGGCTGGGCTTTAGCCATAGTGGGAACACTCGATTATATGAAGTTTGGTCAGTCGTTATCCATATGTTTTTTCATTCGTTCTTCCATTCTTTTTCGTTCATCTTCACGATCTTGTTTATCATAGGTTTCAACTTTTAATCTTTTAAATCCACTATATAATTTATGAAAATCTTTTCTTAAATTTTCAATATTATTAGCAATTTTGTATAAGTCTGGCTTCCCTAACTGTGACATCCCCTTAAATTTGTTAAAATCAATTTCAAATTCACTCTTATAAGTATTACCATTTTTGTTTTTATAGTAAGCAGTAATTTTGAATTGAGAAGGATTTTCTTCTTTTTTATCAACCATATTAGCAAGAAAAAATTGTATTTTTTGTGAAGGAGCCATATAATTTATATCTTTCATTATTGGTAATTTAGACAATTTTTTATCAGCTGGTGTTATAAATTCTTTTGAAATATCAAAAGAAATATCATAAGCTGGGCCATTACCAATATTTTTTATTATTAAGTCAATAAAACTAATAAACTCTTCTCTAGGTTGTATTATTACAGATAGCTCCGGTTCGGTTTCTACTTTTCTCATTTTTATAGTTTCGGAAACTAATTTACTTGTCAAAATGGAATAAACTACTGTTGAGGCTGCAACTACTCCAGAAAAAATCAATGATATGACTCCTGAATTTTCATTAAGAAAAGTAATAATTTCTTTTAAAGACATAATTTTTGCTACCTCCCACAAATTGACCAAATTTTATATAACGTCACTGGGATTTGAGCTCGTGCCTGGTTCTGCAAGAACTGGCATAAAGCTTGCGTTTTCATATCCGTGATTGGTTAAGCCTGCAAGCTTTATGACAGAAAGCATGATGCCAATTCCATGTTATGCGATCGTGTTGCAAATTTTGTATTTTACAGTAATATAATTAAAAAACTTTTAATAACAGATTTTCAAGCTCTTCAATTTGCAAGTTTGATTCTGATATTTTCTCTCCGTGTGATAGAGCGTCTCTAGTCTTTTTTATTTTTTTAAATTTTTCCACATCTGAATCTTTAAGTTTTTTCCATTTTAAAATTGCGCACCACATAAAGCGCTGAGTTAAATTTTTATTTTGGGTTTGTCTATTTATAAAAAACTCTCTAGCTGTTTTTTCTAATCTTTTGGGAGATGAATTAACATTATCTACATGCTTTTCAAAGTCAATTTTTTTGAAAGTTTTGTGGATATATATTTCTAATGACTGATACAAATTCATAAATTGCTTGAATCTATCTTTTTCTTTTAATCCTGAGTAAAACAAAGAAGCAACTCGTGGTTCAAAACTTAAATACTGATCTAATGAATCTTTAATTTTATCACTTATTTTATTTGGCAAAACGTTTTTTGAGGTATAACCTTGAGCTGAAAACTTTGCTATTAAATCAAATAAAAATTCATCTTCACTTGTTTTAGCATATATTGTGCGATTTATAAGCCTAAATCTAATAGGATTATTAATTTTAGATAATTGAACAGTTAAAGAGGAAATTAAAGAGGGAATAATCTTGTTTTCCTTTTCTTTTAATTCCTTTTTAGCATCACTAAAACAATTGTAAGTTAATAAATGTTCTTCATCTCGTTTCCAAAATCCTGTAGAACAAAAAAATGGGTCGTTAATTTTAAAATGAATAATAAAATAAGGTGGTCTTATATTATTTTCTTTTTTCCAGGATTCTTCATCATCAACAAAATCATCTCCAATAAGTCTTCTTGATATTTTGTTGATGCTATTTCCAAATAAGAATGAAAAAACTTCATTATGATAGCTCAAATCTGAATATGATTCTGGTGTTATTTTTTTTATATTTATTCCCTCAATGCTATATAGTGCAGCAGAATTAAAATATGCTTCTATCTTAGTATTAGAAGGTATTTCTTTAAAGCCCATCGCTTTAATACCATATTCGGTTAAAGGCATTCTCGTTATCTCCTTTCATATATTGTCTCTCAATAACGTCTATATTTTGGAATAAAAAGAACATTATATTTTCAAAGCAACATGTCGCATAACTCATATATTTACGACATATACTTCGCATTATATACCATAATATAGATATAATGAAGTTATTGTTCTTATCTATTTAGACTATTTGAATAAAGACTAAAATATTCCTTTAAATGGAAATAAAATTTTATCCATGAAAAGTTCAAGATTATTGAATATAAATGAAAGTGGTATTTGTTTAAAATTAATTAATAATGATTTTCAAGACAAAATATGGTTAATACATAAAGCCTAACATATCAAGTCTAATAGCCCTAAAAATAAACTTACAACCCCTTGACAAAGTACTACAACCAAGCTAATATACAACAAAGATGATAAGAAAGAAGCTGATTTGAATGGGTCTATTTAAAGAATTAAAGAAGTTGGAAACTGATGATTTCCAAAACAGAAAAGGTGCATATCCTAAAAGTGGCATCCCCGATTCAATAAGTGTTTTCAAAAAGAATGAAAAAGTCGCAGTAAGAATAGACTTCAAAAACACTTCACCGAATAAAGCAAAAGAATGGTATAACAAAAATATAGAAATTCCTTCAAGTAAAATCTTAAACATGACAGCAGAACAAACCGGAGACTATATGGATGATTGGGTATCTTTAGAAGTCAATTACAAAGGGGATGAATAAAATGGAAAAAGCATTTTCAGTTTTGGTTCCGGAAGTTATCGAGGATCTGTGGGGCCGGAAGGAATTTTCTGAAATTGTGGAAGCGGTGGAAGCCATAAGTTTTGACCATAGTTTAAGTATTAACGAACAAGCAAGGCTCTTTGAAGAAGTTATTAGAGAATTAGCTAAAATGGAAGAATGAATATAATGGTATAGGGTTATCTTAATTCGAGGGGGAATATAAAATGTCGACAAGGGCACAGATTGGAATCAGAGGTTATAATGTTTATCTGTATAAAAATCGTGATGGTTATCCTTCAGCAGTAATCCCGATCCTTCAAAAAACAGTTAGAAGGTATTGTGAGGAAAGAGGCCCACGTGATTATGATTTCTTATTAGCAAATATCTTAAGGTCCTTTGAAAGAAGTATGGAAGAAGAACGCAAGGAAATGCAAGAAAAATCAATTGTTAAAGATAATTTTAGGAACCCAGATTTAATGAGTTTTGGTATCGGAACAGAGTTGCTGCCGGGAATTAATTATTACTATGAAGTTAACCTAAGAGATGAAGTTATTGAAGTTTATGAGAACAACAGTTTTGAAATAGTGGATTTTTCAATTAGTGAAATGGATAAAATCAAAGATTACGAGATCGGGGTTAATGTGAAATGATTAAAAACATACTTGAAGATGAGTTGATAGAAATAAGCCAGAAGCTAGAAGAAAACACACATCAGATTCCAGTGGGTTTAGATGAAGAAGAATTAAATGAAGTTAACGCTAAGATAAATAATTGCTTGAATTTAGTCCGTCAGCTGTAGGAGGTTATTAAAATGGGCAGCATGATCCAGGTCCGCCTCTCAGATAAGATGAAAGATAAGATTGAAAAGAGGGCAAAAGAAAAGGGGTTTATTAAACCCAGTGGAAATTCAAATATAAGTGCATATATCAGGTCCTTAATAGTTATGGATCTTAACGGCCAGTAATGGTCGTTTTTCTTTTTGGAGGTGTAATATTCAGGATAGGAAACTGTAATTATATAGTATTATTTGCTTCTAGATGGTCATTATATAGGCCAAAATGAGCTCTTAAAGAGCCGAACAAGGTATTTCTAATTATTATATTAAACTGGGATAATAGCTTTGTATTAGGTATATTTTTCTCGAAAATGGTAATAAAAATAACAAACTACCAATTTTTAAATATCAAAATCATTGAAGTTGATAAAGAAGAGAACCTGGTCCTAACGAAGGATTAATATGTTAAGTTGGCAAATTATATTGAAGAATTAAAGGCTGAAAACTTAAAACTTAATCTAAGATTAGAACAGGCAAATAAAGAATTGGAGAAAGCCTATTCTGAGAAGAGTTCTTTTAATTTAACCCGATTGTCAGATAAAATTACCGGGGCCGGGTTAGCTGCTCAGATTATATTGATTGCACATAATATTTAAAATTTTAAAGTTGATACTTTATTATAAAAACACTTAATATTATGTTATAATTTTTTAAGTATGAAAATAACAAAAAGGGCAATACGGTGTCATATAAACAAAAATTTTATTCAGATCTAAAAGACCAATTTATAGATGAAGATATACAAAGAGATGCGGGGTTTGTGAATTTAATGCAGATAAAAAAACAATATTATGATAATGGCAAAGCTGATATTAGACAGACTATTGTAAGAAATGTTTCTGATCCAGATGAAGAAAAAGAAATATTTGAAAAATTATATACATTTTTTGATAGTTATTTAACTGAAATTGGGACATCTTTTTAATAATACTCAAATCCATTAAAATTTATATGAGAAAGTATATTCTGATGAGACTTATGTGTCATGATTTAAGTAAAATATAATATTTTTTGTTTTATTTTTCTTATCCCCCGCTTTTCTCCAAATACATGGAATATTATTAAGCAGCCTTTGATCAATGCTTAAGCGTAGAAAAGGTGTCATAAAATAAAAAGATACCAGTCCTACTCATCCTAGAGGGCTGGTATCTATTTCATCTAACTATTGTAATATAATCAAGTTTCTTAAAATAATTTATCTAAATCAAGCCCACCGATCTAATAACCGGTGGGCTTTTT
>DATFJG010000160.1:0-4848 GCA_035269305.1 Clostridia bacterium | reverse complement strand
AATCACCCATCATTACCATGGACCAACAGTTGAGATTTTATCCTTTAAAAAGGAATCAACGGATAGTGTTGAACCCAAATGTGAGTATTACTTTGAATGTGGTGCTTGCCATCTTCAGCATATGACATATGAAAGACAATTGTCTTTTAAAACATCTGTTGTTAAAAAATACTTAGGAGCATTTGGAAAAGTTGAAAAAATTATTGGTATGGATCATCCCTATGATTATAGAAATAAAATTCACTCTACATTTGCAACAACAAAAAATGGAAAGATTGTATCAGGATTGTATGAAGAAAGATCTCATACAATTATACCTATTGAACGTTGTATTATTCAAAAACCAAAAGCCGATGAAATACTAGGAACGATTAGAAGATTGTTTAAAAAATACAAAATGCATACTTATAATGAGTACTCTAAGGAAGGTTTTTTGAGACATGTTTTAATACGTACCAGTGAAGCCACTGGTCAAGTAATGGTGGTATTTGTAGTGGCTCATAAGAAATTTTATTCAAGAAGTAAAATTATGAAAGAATTATTACAAATACATCCTGAAATAAAAACGGTAATTATGAATATTAATGACCGAGATACAAGTGTTGTCTTAGGAGATTATGAAAAAGTACTTTATGGCAATGGTAAAATTGAAGACGAATTATGTGGTCTTAAGTTTGAAATTTCTTCAAAGTCTTTTTACCAGATTAATCCTAAGCAAACAGAAAAATTATATGGTAAAGTATTAGAGTATCTGCATACAACAGGTGATGAAGTGTTACTGGATGCCTACTGTGGTATTGGAACCATTGGTCTCATTGCAAGTAAAAAAGTAAAAGAAGTCATTGGCGTAGAAATCAATAGTGACGCCATAAAAAATGCTAATAAAAATGCTCATATAAATAACATAGAAAATGTTAAATTTATTAAAGCAGATGCTGGTGATTTAATGGATGAATTAGCTGACAATGGGTATTCAATTGACCAAGTCATTATGGATCCACCACGAGAAGGAAGTGACCGTAAATTCTTATCATCTTTGGTTAAATTGAGCCCCAAACAAGTAATTTATGTTTCCTGTAATCCTGAAACCCAAGCAAGAGATCTTAAGTATTTAATAAAACAAGGCTATCAAGTAGAAAAGATTCAGCCAGTTGACATGTTTCCTCAAACATATCATATTGAAAACATCGTTTCGCTTAAATTAAAGTAATCTACTGAAGGAGACAAAATGTCATTTAAAAAATTTAATATTAATGAAAAGTTAATTACAGGTTTAGAAAAACAAAATATTACTAAACCGACGAAGATACAAGAAGCAGTAATAAATATTGCTTTAGAAAATAAAGATGTTATCGGACAATCTTTAACTGGTAGTGGTAAAACATTAGCATTTCTACTACCCATGATGGAAAGAATAGATTCTGATTCCAAAGATTTACAAGGACTTATCATTGCCCCTACCCATGAATTAGTGGTTCAAATTAATCAGCAGATCCTTGAGTTGTCTAGAAATTCTGGTTTAGGCATAAAATCTGCTACAATCATAGGAAATGTAAATATTAAACGACAGATAGATAAATTGAAAAAGAAACCTCATATTGTTGTTGGCACAACGGGTCGACTATTAAAACTTATTCAAATGGGTAAATTAAAAGCACATAAAATTAGTACATTAGTAATAGATGAAGCTGATCGAATGCTTGATGAAAACAATATAGATGGTGTTAAAAAAGTTTTAAAGACAACTTTAAAGGATAGGCAAGTCATGGTGTTTTCAGCTTCAATAAATGATGAAGCCATTAAAGAAGCAAATGATTTTATGAAAGATCCTGAAATCATTTTTATTGATGACAATGAAATCGCACCAAGCATCACACACTATTCTTTGTTTTGTGAAAGACGAGATAAACCTGAGTTACTAAGGAAATTAATTTATTCTTTAAAACCGAAAAGAGCATTAGTCTTTATTAATAAGGAAAGCATAATCGAAGATGTAGTTAAGAAACTTAAATATCATAAGTATAATGTGTTATCATTACATGGCAGTGCCTCAAAACAAGACAGAAAAAAAGCAATGGATGATTTAAAATCTGGAAAAGCTCAAGTAGTTATTGCCTCTGATTTAGCTGCTAGAGGACTAGATATCAAGGATGTTACCCACATTTTTAACCTTGATTTATCTGAAGATGAAAAGAGTTATCTTCATAGAGTCGGTAGAACAGGCCGAGAAGGAAAAGAAGGTTTTGTTTTCTCATTAGTGACTGAGTATGAAGAAAATTATCTTAGAAGGCTTGAAAGAAAATATACTATTGAAGTACATCCTTTAGTTTTAGAACATGGACAGCTTTGTTTAGAGCAGTTCGAAGAGTAAAAAAAGTATAATTAAAAAAACAGACACTGAATGGCAGTATTCATTAGGTGTCTGTTTTTATTATTAAGATAACATTTTACAATAACGGTCAATTTTACTTTTTAGCTCAGGGATACTAATATTTCGACTTAAACGAATGGTCTCTTTTCCTTGAATGAAAAGTATTACAGTAGGAGCCATGAATACCTTATACTCACCAACGATTCTCTGATCAATATCTGATTCAGCTTTTATACCAGTTATTTTAGGATAGTCATCTAACATTGATTCTATTTTAGGAAATAGATCTTTGCAAAGGTTGCAATTTGTTGTTGTAAAATAAGCAAGAACAATCTCTTTCGCTTCAATAATCTGTTTGATTTTTTCAACATCATTATATAATTTCATAATTCACCTCATTAATTTATTCTACTAACTGACATATATCTATTATACCATGAAATACTCTAAAATAGCTAGAAATTCAGTGTTTAACAGGAAAAATATGGTATAATAAAGATAGATTGAATCGAAAAATACTTTCAGGAGGCTGCAATGAACATTAAAACTATAGGATTATTTCTTACAGAGTTCATCAAGAATTTTGTAATCATAGATGAGATGGCCGATATTGTTTTTATGAGTAATCCATTAAAAAACAAATTTAAGAAAATACCTAAAGATAACATAGAATTTAATAAAATATTTAAATTAGATTTAAATGAAATAAATAATAAAGCAGAACTTTATAAGATTGGCAACCAGAGTTATAGTGTTAATAAAAGAAAAATTGGAAATTATGAAATGGTTTATTTTGAGGGTTTTGAAGATTTAAATGCTACAGAAAATAAATTGTTTTGTCTTGAAGAAATCATTGCATCTATAAGTGAAGGAATCATTTTAAGTAATCGTGAAGGAAAGATTATTTTATATAATAAAGCCCAAGAGCAGTTAGAAGGGTTATCAAGTGATAAAATCGTTGGTAAATATTTATGGGAAGCATATAATTATGAATCGAAAGAGTTTTCTGAGCATCAAAAAGTCATAAAAAGTGGCGAGGCTGTAAGAAACAGTTACAAAGCCCATGCGAAGAAAGATAGTGTACCTCAGTATACTTCTTACAGTACTTATCCTATTCAAAGACATGGAAAAAACGTAGGTGCTTTTTCAGTAAGCAAGAATGAAACAATTCTTAAAGATTTACTCTATGAGACCTTAGAACTCAAAAGAAAACTTTTTAGTCATGAAATCACTCCAGAAAATGAGTACAATAAAAATGGTACAATCTATACTTTTGAAGACATTGTTGGTGACAGCGAATCTTTGAAAGATGTTATTGAAGAAGCAAAAAGTATTGCAATGCTAGACAATAATTTTCTAATCTATGGAGAAACAGGCACTGGAAAAGAAGTTTTTGCTCAAAGTGTACATAATTTAGGCAGCAATAGTGAAGAACCCTTTGTGCCTATTAACTGTGCTGCTATTCCTGAAGGATTATTTGAAGGGATTTTATTTGGAACGGTTAAAGGATCCTATACAGGTTCTAAAGATCAAATTGGTTTATTTGAAGAAGCCGGTGAAGGTACATTATTTTTAGATGAGTTAAATTCTATGCCCATAGCTATGCAAACGAAATTGCTTCGTGTACTGCAAGAAAAACGGGTGAGAAGAGTTGGTGGTTTAAAGACAAAACCCATCCGCTGCCGTATTATTAGTGCAGTCAATGAAACGCCAGAAAAACTTTTGGCCGACGGGCGATTAAGAGAAGATTTGTTTTATAGAATTGCAGGCTATTCTCTCTATATTCCTGCTTTAAGAAAAAGAAGAGATGACATTATAACCATGTCAAGTTACTTTATAAAAAAGTATAATCGAAAGCTCAACAAAAGAATTGAAGACTTATCTATTTTTCTTAAAAAAGAAATGCTTAATTATAAGTGGCCAGGGAATGTTAGAGAGTTGGAACACGTCATTGAGAACTTAATGGTTAGAAGCAAAGGCGACGAAAAACTATTAAAAGTAAAACATTTACCTGGGCATCTCAAAAGTAAAATAGTAACGATTAATGAAGGTCCTGAAATTGAAGAAGAAAATTTATCTTTGACTGAAGTCTTGCAAGAAATTGAAAAACAGATGATTTTAGAAGTATTAGAAAAGAATAATGGTAATGTAAGCCAGTCTGCAAGAGATTTAGGTATTATTCGTCAAAGCTTAATTTATCGTATGAAAAAATTATCAATAGAAAAAAGTGATTATTAAAGCCGAAATTTATTTTTCGGTTTTTTTAAGCTTTTTTTTGGTATAAAAATTGCATCATATATTTATGAGTAAGTCAACGGAAGTGAATTGAAAACGGAGGGGATCAATGAAAACAGACGTACAAATAGCACAAGAAGCAAATAAGAAGCACATAATGGACATTGCAAAATCACTAAACATTGAAGAAAAACATGTTAGTTTATACGGAAATGATAAAGCAAAGATTGATTTATCAGTAC